>JBDZVW010000101.1:0-8778 GCA_040255885.1 Betaproteobacteria bacterium | reverse complement strand
TGCATTCCGTCCGCCTGAAAATACTGTAATTGACCGGCAAAGCCGTCAAACAGAAGCGGTACCAGCGGCAGATGGTATTGCTTTGCCAGCTCGCCAAAGACCTGATGAAATTGTGTCGTGTAACGCTTGCCGTAGTTCGGCGGCAGGCGTATGCCGACCAGCAGCACGCCGGCGCCGTGGCTGCGACAGGCGTCGATGATTGCAGCCAGGTTGCCGCGCATCGTGGCGATGCTTTGGCCGCGCAGGCCGTCGTTCGCGCCCAGCTCGAGGATCACGAGTGCCGGGTCGTCTTTTTTCAGCACACCTGCAATGCGGCTTCTGCCGCCGGCCGTCGTTTCTCCGCTGATGCTGCGGTTCACTACCTTATAATCGTAAGCTTCGTGCTGCAGCCGCTGTTGCAATAGCGCCGCCCAGCCTTGGCCCTGTGGCACGCCGTATCCGGCGGACAGGCTGTCGCCATAGACCATGATGGTCGTGGCGCTTGCTACAAGCGGCAGCCACAGGCACAAAACGATGACGGAACCGCGCACGAAGCGCAGCGTATGATTGTGCGTCGGAGCACCGGTCGGGCGCTGCAAAATCCCCCCTGACCCCCCTTTAAAAAGGGGGGGATCAAGAGGGTTAAGCTGGTGAAGAGATTCACGCCTGCTTTTTGTCCCCCCTTTGAAAAAGGGGGGACCAGGGGGGATTTCGGGCCGTCGGTCACCACGGGTTGTTCGATGCCGCAGCAGTAAATCGATAATCATCTTACGAACCATATTCCCACAAACATGTCCATGTCTTCGCTTCCTCAGCCCATTGTGCGGGTGGTGCGGCTCACCCGGCAAGTGCCGAACGGCGACGGCGCGCTGACGATTCTGCGCGACGTCAGTTTCGACGTGCGCGCCGGCGAGGCGGTCGCGATCACCGGCGTATCGGGATCCGGCAAGTCGACCCTGCTGGGCCTGATCGCCGGTCTCGATGTGCCGAGCACCGGTGAAGTGTGGATCGATGGCGTCAGCCTGTTCGCGCTCGGCGAGGACGCGCGCGCGGCGTTGCGCGGACGGAAGCTCGGCTTCGTGTTCCAGTCGTTTCAGTTGCTGCCGATGCTGACGGCGCTCGAAAACGTGATGCTGCCGCTGGAGCTCGCGGCGCGCGGCGATGCGCGCCGCACCGCGCAGTCGGTGCTGGAGCGTGTCGGACTCGGCGATCGCATGCATCACTATCCGTCCCGTCTGTCGGGCGGTGAACAGCAGCGCGTCGCGATCGCGCGCGCATTCGCGGGGCGTCCGCAATTGCTGCTGGCGGACGAGCCGACCGGCAGTCTCGACGCGGCAAGCGGCGAGCGCATCGCCGATCTGCTGTTCGAACTCAATCGTGAAAACCGCGCGACACTGCTGCTGGTGACGCACGATGCCGCGCTGTCGCAACGCTGCGGCCGGCGCATCGAACTGCGTGCCGGAGCACTGGTGGACGCTGACCGGCCGGCATGATCGCCACCCTGCGACTGGCATCGCGGCTGCTGTGGCGTGAGTGGCGCGCCGGTGAACTGTATCTGATCGCGGGTGCGCTGGCAGTGGCGGTGGCCGGCGTTACTGCGGTCGGATTTTTTTCGGACCGGGTGAATCGTGCGCTCGACGCGCAGGCGGGCCAGCTGCTCGGTGCCGATCTTGCGCTGTCATGGGATCGGCCGTTGCCGGCGGACGCGGTACGAGCGGCACGCGCGCTCGGGCTGGCGACGGCCGGTGTGGTGCAATTTCCGAGCATGGCGCTGGCCGGCGGCAATAACGTGCTGGCCGAAGTGAAGGCGGTGGGCGACAGCTATCCGCTGCGCGGCGCGGTGCAGATCGCGACGGCCGCGCAGCAGCCGGGACGAAACATGCGCGGGGCGCCACGGCGCGGCACGGTGTGGATCGATTCCAATCTGCAGGCGCGCCTCGGGCTGGCAGCTGGCAGTACGCTGGAACTGGGCGATGCGCGATTCAGCGTCGCGGCCATCATCACCCGGCAGCCGGACGCGATGATCCGCATCGTCAATCTCGGGCCGCGGCTGATGATGAACCGTGCCGATCTGCCGGCAACCGGATTGACCGGGCCGGGCGCACGCGCGCGCCATCAGCTGCTGGTCGCCGGCAACGCCGCGGCGGTCGCGCAATTCCGTGACTGGGCCGGCACGCACCGCCAGCCGGGCCAGCGTATCGAGGGCACGCAGGGTCAACGCGGCGGCGCGCAGAACGCGCTTGAACGCGCCGAACGCTTTCTCGGGCTGGCGGCGCTGGTCAGCATGGCGGTGGCGGCGATGGCGATCGGTCTTGCGGTGCGGCGCTTCATGCAGCGCCATCTCGACGCCGTTGCGGTGATGCGCAGCGTCGGTGCGAGCCGGCGCCGGCTGTTCGCGCTCTACGGCGTGCAGCTGCTCGCGATCGGGCTGCTCGCCAGTGCAGCGGGGTGCGTGATCGGCATCGCCGCGCAGTTCGTTCTTGCGCAGCTCGCGGCATCCGTCGTGAAAACCGCGTTGCCGGCGCCCGGCTGGCTGCCGCTGGCGCAGGGCATGATCAGCGGTACGGCGCTGCTGCTGGCATTCGCGCTGCCGGCGCTGATTGGCGCGGGCGGTGTGCCGCCGCTGCGCGTGCTGCGGCGTGATACGGTGCGACCCGCAGCGGCAGGCGTGGCGGGATATGCGCTGACGGCGGCGCTGATCGCCGCGCTGGTGCTGTGGCAGGCCGGCGACTGGAAGCTGGGCGGCTATGTGCTCGCCGGGTTTGCCGGCGTCGCGCTGGCGGGCGCCGTGCTGGCAGCGCTGATCGTCGCCGCGCTGGCGCGGCTGACCGCGAACGGACGCTTCACCGCGATGCGCTATGGCATCGCCGGCATCCGCCGCCGCGGCGCGGCGACACTGATGCAGACCGTGGCGCTGAGTGTCGGTATCATGGCAATTCTGTTAATGACGCTGGTTTACCGCGACCTGATGCAGGCATGGCAGCACAATCTGCCGGCGGAAGCGCCGAACCGGTTTCTGATCGGTGTTCAGCCCGATCAGGTGAAGCCGATCGAGGCGTTTTTCAACGCGCACCGACTGGGCGCCGTCACCTTCTACCCGATGGTGCGCGGGCGGCTGACCGCGATCAACGGCCGCAAGGTCACTTCCGCCGACTATGCGGACGAGCGGGCACAGCACCTGATCGACCGCGAATTCAACCTGTCGTGGGCTGACGCTATGCAAGCCGGCAACCGCATCGTGGCCGGACAGTGGTGGCAGCCCGGCGGCCGCGGCGGCCCGCAGTTCTCGATGGAATCCGGTATCGCGCAAACGCTGGGCATCAACGTTGGCGACAAGCTGACGTTCGACGTTGCGGGACAGCCGGTGAGCGCGCGCGTGACCAGCCTGCGCGACGTCGACTGGGATTCGTTCAACGTCAACTTTTTTGTGGTTGCGCCGCCCGGCATGCTGAATGCCTATCCGGCGAGCTATATCACCAGCTTCCATCTCGCCGCAGCGCGGCTGCCGGCGCTGAATGCATTGATCCAGGCTTATCCGAACGTCGTCGCGATCGACGTCGGCGCGATCCTGGCGCAGGTGCGCGATGTGATGAACCGCGTCACGCAGGCGGTGAGCTTCGTGTTCCTGTTCACACTGCTCGCCGGCGTGTTCATGCTCTACGCGGCGATTGCGGGCACGCGCGACGAGCGTCTGCTCGACGCCGCGGTGATGCGCGCGCTGGGCGCACGCCGCAGCCAGATTCTGCGCATGCAGTGGCTGGAATTCGCGCTGCTGGGTGCACTGGCCGGGCTGCTCGCCGCCGCCGGCGCGACCGTTGCCGGATCGTGGGTCGGCACGCGGCTGTTTCATCTGGCGTACGGCGGCAGCCCGTGGCTGTGGGTCATCGGCGTGGCGGGCGGCGCGCTCGGCGTTGCGCTGGCCGCTGCGCCGGCGGTTTTCGCGGTGGTGCGCACGCCGCCGCTGGCGACGTTGCGGCGGCTCGGCTGACGAGCGCAATTCGATGAGTGACGTCGTTGCCATCATCTTCATCGCGGTCGTTGTCGCGGCCGCGCTTGCCGTGACGCTGCAACTGGCGGCGGCGCGGCGTGCGCAGCGCGATGCGGAAATGCGCCAGGCGCAGTCCGCCGAGGACAAGCACCGTGCGATGCTGACCGACCTGCACGACGGACTGGCACGCCACAGCGAGCGCGTCGGCGCGGCACTGTCGGAAAGCAACGAGCGGCTGCGCGAGTCGGTGGCGCGCGAACTCGGCAATACGCGGCAGACGTTGCAGACGCTGCAACTGGCGCTGCAGCAGAGCCTGGCACAGAACCGCGAGCAGCTGCAGAAAATCCTTGCCGAGGAAAGCCGCGCCGAACAGGCGCTGATCCAGGGCACGCTGCAGCGCGCGAGCGCGCAGATCGGGACGTCGGTCGAGCAGCTCGCGAAGACGGTCGGCGAGCGCCTTGACCAGATCAGCGGGCGTGTTGCGGAGCGCCTCGACGAAGGTTTCAAAAAAACCAACGAGACCTTCGTCAACGTGATGGCGCGGCTGGCGACGATCGACGAGGCGCAGAAAAAAATCGACGGCCTGACGACCAACGTCGTCAGCCTGCAGGAACTGCTCGGTGACAAGCGTTCGCGCGGCGCGTTCGGCGAGGTGCAGCTGGAGGCGCTGGTGCGCAACGTGCTGCCGCCGCAGGCGTTCGAGATGCAGGCGACCCTGCCGAACGGCACCCGCGCCGACTGCGTGCTGAGGCTGCCGCCGCCGACCGGGCTGATCGCAGTCGACTCCAAGTTTCCGCTGGAAAACTTCAACCGCATGTTCGATTCCGACGTGCCGGCGGCCGAGCGCGGCGCCGCGCAGCGCCAGTTCAAGGCCGACGTGCGCAAACATGTCGACGACATCGCGGCCAGGTACATCATTGCCGGCACGACCGCAGACGGCGCGGTGATGTTCCTGCCGGCCGAGGCGGTGTTCGCCGAAATCCATGCCTATCATCGCGATCTCGTCGATTACGCGATGAGCCGGCGGGTGTGGATCGTGTCGCCGACCACGCTGATGGCGGTGCTCAATACCGCGCGCGCGGTGATCAGGGACATGGAGACCCGGCAGCAGGTCGATGTCATCAAGCAGGCGCTGATCGCGCTCGGCAAGGACTTCAAGCGTTTCGACCAGCGCATGACGGCGCTCGCCCAGCATATCCGCCAGGCCCATGACGACGCGCAGAAGGTGCAGATTTCCAGCCGCAAGCTGACCGCGCGCTTCGAGCGCATCGAAAATGCCGATGTCAGCCAGGCGCTGGAAGAAACCGGCGGATTGGTCGAAGACCGCGGCAGCGGATGAACCGCCGCCGCGCGCCCGCACCCGACGCGACATGGGATTCAGTTTCGAGCGCTGGCGCCGCCAGCGCATTCTCGCCAAGGCGCCGATCGATCGTGATCTATGGCAGGGAGTGGTTGCGCGGCACGTATTTCTGTGGCGGCTGGATGACGGTGACCGCGAGCGCCTGAGAGAGCTGGCAACGCTGTTTCTTCATGACAAGGTGCTGACCGGTGCCGGCGGCCAGCCGGTGACGCAGCGCATGCGCGTCGACATCGCGGCCCAGGCCTGCATGCTGATTCTCAATCTGGAGCTTCGCTATTACCGGGGATTTCGCGAAATCATCGTCTATCCGGGCCAGTTCGTGCCGCAGGTCGAATACATCGACGAGGCCGGTGTGGTGCACGTGCGGCGTGAAATCCGTTCCGGCGAATCGTGGCAGCGCGGGCCGCTGGTGTTGTCGTGGGAAGACATTCAAAGCGGCGGGCAGGGCACCGGCTACAACGTCGTCATGCACGAATTCGCGCACAAGATCGACATGCTGAACGGCGCAGCGGACGGCTTCCCGCCGCTGCACGGCGGCATGGACCGGGCGCTGTGGGCACAGGTGTTTGCGGCGGCGTTCGACGACCTGCGCGCCCGCGTCGACAGCGGCGCCGACACCGCAATCGATCCTTATGCGGCCGAGAGTCCGGCCGAATTTTTCGCGGTGCTGAGCGAGGCATTTTTCGAATTGCCCGATGTCGTCCGGAGCGCGTATCCTGACGCCTATCGGCAACTCGCGCGCTTTTACCGCCAGGACCCGGCGGCGCAGGCCGCGCCCTGACGGCCGCGTGCCGGAGCGCTCATGTTGAGTCATTTTTCGTCCCGCCATTCGCGCAACGTGCTGGCCGGCGGATTCGGCCTGCTGCTGATACTGCTGATTGCCGTCACGGTGATGGCGCTGGTGCACCTGGAAACGATTCATCAGCGGATCAACGGCGTGGTCCAGGATCATGCGGTCAAGACCGCACTGGTTTCGAACATGCTGCGCATCACGCGCGAACGCTCGCAGGTGCTCTACAGCCTGTTCTCGATTCAGGACGCGTCGGAACGCGCCGCCGCGTACCAGCGCTATCGCGATCTGGCCGGCAACCTGGACGCCGTTTTCGTACAGTTTCGAAAGCTCGACCTGACCGCGGACGAGCGCGCCGCGATCGACAACGCGCACCAGGCCGAAGTGGACAGCGACACGGTCCGCGACCGCATCGCGCAGCTGCTCGCCGACCGGCAGCCGGACGCGGCGCGGCAGCTGCTGCTGACGCGCGGCATCTCGGTGCAGGACCGTTTCGAGGAGTCGCTCGATGCGCTGCTCGACGCCAAGCGCGGTGTGACGATGGATGCGGTCGCGAATGCCAATCGCGTCACCGGCACCGCGCTGCTGCTGGTGGCGGTCGCCAGCTTCCTGACACTGCTGATCGGTGCCATCGTTGCGGTGTGGGTGACGCGCTACGCGATCCGTATTCAGGATGCGCTGTTTCGCGAAAAGGAAATGGCCGAGTTCACGCTGGCGTCGATCGGCGACGGCGTCATCACCACCGACGCCGAAGGCCGGGTCGACTATCTCAACATGGTCGCCGAACGCTACACCGGCTGGTCCACTGCCGAGGCGCGCGGCCGGCCGCTGAGTGCGGTGTATCGCGTGTTTGACGAGAAGGGTGACGGACCGCTGACCTACCCGGTCGCCACCGGCGACCTGCCCGCCGATGCCGATGCCGACGCCGACGAGAACGGCGCGACGCTGCGGCTGATGCACCGCGACGGCTCGGAGCACGCGGTGCGCGATTCGAGTTCCCCGATTACCGACCGCAGCGGCGAGATCGTCGGCATGATCGTGGTGTTTCACGACGTCAGCCACATGAAGGCGATGGCGCAGCAGTTGTCGTGGCAGGCCAGCCATGATCCGCTGACAGGCCTGGTCAACCGCCGCGAATTCGAACGCCGGCTCGGCGAGCTGCTCGAAACATCGAAACATGACGGCCGGCGGCACGCGCTGCTGTATCTGGATCTCGATCACTTCAAGCGCGTCAACGACACCTGCGGCCACAGCGCCGGCGATGAACTGCTGCGGCAGATTTCGACCGTGGTGGTCGCGCACATGCGCGCCAGCGACACCCTGGGGCGCATCGGCGGCGACGAATTCGGCGCGCTGCTCGAATCGTGCCCGCCCGATCAGGCGGTGCGCATCGCGAACGGCGTGCGCGAAGCGGTGCGCGGTTTTCGTTTTTCATGGAATGGATACGTATTCGGAGTCGGCTTGTCGATCGGGCTGGTGCCGCTCGACGGCGGCAGCGGCGATCTGCAGCAGGTGATGGCGCAGGCCGACGCCTGCTGCTACCGCGCGAAAGGACGCGGCGGCGATTCGGTGCAGGTCTATCGCCGTGAAGGCAGCGAGCACCGTGAGCCGCATATGGTCGCGTATATCAACCGCGCGCTGGAGCACGGCAATTTCCGGCTGTTCCGCCAGAAGATCGTCGCGCTCGCCGGGGAGCCGGACGGCGCGCCGCATTATGAAGTGCTGGTGCGCATGATCGACCGTCAGGGCCGCCACATCGCGCCGACGCGCTTCATGCCGGTGGCCGAGCGCTACAACCTGCTGACGTCGATCGACCGCTGGGTGATCGCGACGCTGGTCGAGTACCTGTACCGCGAGCACGCCGCCGGCGCGATTCGCGGCGGCCGCAACGACACCGGTTTCCATTCGGTCAACATGACCGGCGCCAGCCTCAATGACAACAGTTTTGCCGAATTTCTGCGCCGGCTGCTGACGGATTTTCATTTGCCGAGCGGCATGCTGTGCTTCGAGGTCACCGAAACGGTCGCAATCGCCAATCTCGCGAAGGCCGCGGAACTGATGCAGGAACTCAAGGCGATGGGCTGCCGCATCGCACTCGACGATTTCGGCACCGGCATGTCGTCGTTTGCTTATCTCAAGCACCTGCCTGTCGATTATCTGAAGATCGCCGGTGAATTCATCGGCGACATCGCGAACGATCCGATGGGCAAGGCGATTGTCGACGCGATCAACCGCATCGGCCATACGCTCGGCATGCAGACGGTGGCGGAGGTCGTGACGGATCAGCGCACATTCGATACGCTGAAGGCGCTGGGCGTCGATTTCGCGCAGGGCTATTTCGTTGCCGAGCCCGAAGCGCTGATCACGATCGCGCCGACGTCGGTTGCGCATTCCGTCTAGCGCGTCGTTCCTCGCCGTCGGCTGTCTCGCGGAAAAGGAAGATGGACCCGTTGCCGTGGCGAATTGAAACCCGTACACGGAAATCATGTCGAATGAATTGCGAAATCGATGCGCAAGAGGGCAGGTGGTCTATTCCGAGGCGGGCGGCAGGTGGAATCGTGTCGTCATGAAGGGATGTCAATGAAATCGCCAGGACCGGTGGATGGTACGCAAAGGGTTCGCGAACTCGTTGTTTTTCGGTATTTTTCTTGATCGGAGAGA
>JBDZVW010000100.1:0-8781 GCA_040255885.1 Betaproteobacteria bacterium | reverse complement strand
GCCGCAGCGACTGGCTGCGCGGCTTTCTCGCCGAGCACGGCGACATCATCCTGAAACCGCTCGACGGCATGGGCGGCGCGTCGGTGTTCCGCGTCACCGGCAACGATCCAAACATCGGCGTGATCCTCGAAACACTGACGCAGCGCGGCACGCGCAGCGCGATGGCGCAGCGCTTCATCCCGGAGATCCGGGACGGCGACAAGCGCGTGCTGGTGATCGCCGGCGAGCCGGTGCCGTACTCGCTGGCGCGCATTCCGGCGCCGGGCGAGACCCGCGGCAATCTGGCGGCCGGCGCCACCGGGGTCGCGCGCGGGCTCACTGCCCGCGACCGCGAAATTGCCGTCGCGCTGGGTCCGGAGCTGACACGGCACGGGCTGCTGCTGGTGGGGCTCGACGTGATCGGCGACTACCTGACCGAGATCAACGTCACCAGCCCCACCGGCTTTCGCGAAATCACCGACCAGACCGGTTTCGACGTGGCGGCAATGTTCATCGATGCGCTCGAAAAGGCTATCGCCTGAACACCTGCCGCTGCAGTAAAATATCGTTGTTGACCATCATCGACCACGAGGGGGTCGTACTGCAAACCCATGGTTGGAATACTGATTATTACCCACGGCACGCTTGGAGAAAGCCTGATCCACTGTGTCACCCACGTGCTCAACAAGCGGCCGACGCGGGTGCGCCAGATCGGCATTACGACCCACGACGATCCGGCACTGCTGATCGCACACGCGCGTGAGACCATCCGCCAGCTCGACGACGGCAACGGCGTGCTGGTGCTGTCCGACATCTACGGCGCGACGCCGTGCAACGTCGTCGGCCGGCTGCTGATTCCGGGCAAGGTTGAAGGCGTTGCCGGCGTCAATGTGCCGATGCTGATCCGGGCACTGACCTACCGCGACCAGCCGCTGGCTGAGGTCGTGATGAAAGCGGTCAGCGGCGGCTGCGAAGGAGTGTTGCGCATTCCGTCGCTGGCCGTGAAGAATGCTGCGGCAGGAGGCTGAGATCCTCAACCGGCTCGGGCTGCACGCCCGGGCCTCCGCCAAGCTCACGCAGGTCGCCGGTGAATTCGAGAGCGGCGTCTGGCTGACCCGCAACGGACGCCGGGTCAACGCCAAGAGCATCATGGGCGTGATGATGCTGGCCGCCGGCAAGGGTACGAAAATCGGCATCGAAACCGACGGCCCCGACGAACAGCAGGCGATGGCCGCGATCACCGCGCTGATCGCGGACTATTTCGGCGAAGGCGAGTGAAAAACGTGAGGAGAGAGGTGTTAGGAGTGAGGAGTAAAAATATCCGGCGCGTATAACGCGCCGCATTATTTACGCTCCTCACACCTCACTCCTTACGCCTCACTGCGAAGCAATGAGTTTCGTCCTCCACGGCATCAGCATCTCGGGCGGCGTCGCGATCGGCCGCGCGCATCTGATGTCGCACGCCCGGCTCGAGGCCGCGCACTACACCATTCCGAAACAGCAGATCGCGGAAGAGCAGCAGCGCTTCACTGCCGCGGTCGCCACCGCGCGGCGTGAGCTCGAGGAACTGCAGTGCAACGTTCCGCCGACCGCGCCGGGCGAGTTCAAGGCTTTCATCAATCTGCACCAGATGATCCTCGACGATGCGATGCTGTCACAGGCGCCGCGGCAGATCATCGCCGACGAGCGCTGCAACGCCGAATGGGCGCTGCGCACGCAGGCCGATGCGATGCTGACGCAGTTCGACCAGATCGACGACGGTTATCTGCGCGAGCGCAAGGCCGACGTGCGACAGGTCGCGGAACGCGTGATGAAGGCACTGCTCGGGCTGCCGGGGCACGTGCCGCCGCCGGCCAGCGACGGCAAGCATCGCGCGATCCTGGTCGCGCACGACCTGTCGCCGGCCGACGTGGTGCAGTTCAAGCAGTATTCGTTTGCGAGCTTCCTCACCGACCTCGGCGGCGCGACGTCGCATACTGCGGTCGTCGCCCGCAGCCTCAACATCCCGTCGATCGTCGCGCTGCATCACGCGCGCCAGATGATCCGCGAGAACGAGCTGCTGATCGTCGACGGCAGCGCCGGCGTCGTGATCGTCGATCCCGACCAGCAGGTGTTTGCCGAATACCAGTTGCGGCAGCGCGAGTGGGAGCTCGAGCGCCAGAAGCTCAAGCGGCTGCGGAACACGCCCGCCACCACGCTCGACGGCGAAACGGTCGAGTTGCACGCCAACATCGAGCTGCCGGAAGATGTGGCGCTGGCGCGCGAAGGCGGCGCCAACGGCATCGGCCTGTTCCGCAGCGAATTTCTGTACCTGAACCGCGACGATCTGCCGGACGAGGAAGAGCAGTTCGAGGCGTTCCGCAAGGTGGCGCAGGCGATGGACGGTCTGCCGGTGACGATACGCACCTACGATCTCGGGGCCGACAAGCAGACCGACGACGCCACCCGGCTGGCGACCAATCCGGCGCTCGGCATGCGCGCGATCCGGCTGTCGCTGATGCAGCCGCTGCGCTTCCAGGTGCAGTTGCGCGCGCTGCTGCGCGCGTCGCACTACGGCAATGTCCGCATCCTGATTCCGATGCTGATGAGCGCGGCCGAAATCAGCCAGACGCTAGCGATGGTGGCGCAGGCCAAACGCAGCCTCGACGACGACGGCATTCCGTACGATCCAAAGGTCGCGGTCGGCGGCATGATCGAAATCCCGGCCGCGGCACTCGCACTCGGCCTGTTCACGAAGACACTCGATTTCCTGTCGATCGGCACCAACGATCTGATCCAGTACACGCTGGCGCTCGACCGCACCGACGATACCGTATCCTATCTGCACGACCCGCTGCATCCGGCGGTGCTCAAGCTCATCGCGTACGTGATCAAGACCGCGGACCGCGCCGGCACACCGGTCGCGCTGTGCGGCGAAATGGCGGGCGACGTCGAGCTCACGCGGCTGCTGCTCGGCTTCGGGCTGCGGCAATTCTCGATGCACCCGGCGCACCTGCTGACGGTCAAGCAACGCATCCTGAAATCGAGCGCCGCCCACACGCGCGCGATCGCACAGAAGATGCTGCGCGCCGAGGATCCGGACAAGCTGCGCCGGCTGCTCGACCGGCTCAACGCCTAGCCATTTGTCTGATGACAAAGTGCCGGCAGCACGAGTGCGGCACATCATGCGATCTGCATGACGCGGAATTTGATTTTTCTTATAAGCAGTCTGTCGGCGTAGTGCCAAATGGATGCGAGGTGTGTACCTTTCGTTCCTATATGTTAAAGCGGACCGGACAGACTGCTGATTGACAAGCGCATCGCCCGCGAGTAAGTTTCATTCAGTATTTCATGCGCCGATTTGATGGTCAGCTTGCGGGCGCGTTATAAATCCGGCTAAAGAGATGATGAATCTTGAAACCCGGTCATGCGCAAGCCGACCGGGTTTTTTTATTGGGAAACAGAAGCATGGATGGCAGCGGGGATACGGGTTCGGTGGGCGCGGTGACGCCCCGCACGGCGCGGTTCGACGAACCGCTGCGGCTGAAAAGCGGCGCGGATTTCGGCCCCTACGAGCTGGTCTACGAAACCTACGGCACGCTCAACGCCGAGCGTTCGAACGCGGTGCTGGTGTGCCATGCGCTCAATGCGTCGCATCACGTCGCCGGCCGCTATGCGGACAGCCCGGATGACGTCGGCTGGTGGGACAACATGATCGGCCCCGGCAAGCCGCTCGACACCCGGCGCTTTTTCGTGATCGGCGTCAACAATCTCGGCGGCTGCCACGGCTCGACCGGTCCGGCGAGCATCGACCCCGCAACCGGCCAGCCGTACGGCGCGCGCTTTCCGATGGTGACGGTCGAAGACTGGGTGGCGGCGCAGGCGCGGCTCGCCGACCGGCTCGGCATCGAACGCTTCGCGGCGGTGATGGGCGGCAGCCTGGGCGCGATGCAGGCGCTGGCATGGTCCACCGCGTGGCCGCAGCGCGTGCGTCACGCGCTGGTGATCGCCTGCGCGCCCAACCTGACCGCGCAGAACATCGCATTCAACGAAGTGGCGCGCCAGGCGATCATCAGCGATCCCGACTTCCACGGCGGCGACTACTACGCGCACGGCACCAAGCCGTCGCGCGGATTGCGCGTCGCGCGCATGATCGGGCACATCACCTATCTTTCCGATGACGAAATGGCAAGCCGCTTCGGACGCCAGTTGCGCAACGGCAAGCTCAGCTACTCGTTCGACACCGAATTCGAAATCGAATCCTACCTGCGCCACCAGGGCAACAAGTTTTCGACGCAATTCGATGCCAACACCTATCTGCGCATCACCAAGGCGCTGGACTATTTCGATCCGGCATTCGACCATGGCGGCGATCTGACGCGCGCGTTCGCCGCCGCGCAGGCCGATTTCCTGGTGGTGTCGTTCACCACCGACTGGCGCTTTTCGCCGGAACGCTCACGCGAAATCGTCAAGGCGCTGCTCGACAACGACCTCAACGTCACCTACGCCGAGATCGACGCGCCGCACGGCCACGATGCGTTCCTGCTCGACGATGCGCGCTACCACAGCCTGATCGCCGCGTATTTCGACCGCATCGCGGCCGAGACCGGCGCCGGCGGCGCGGCCGACGCGCCCGCGGCAATGGCCGCCGCCTGACGCATGGCAGCACCGCACCTCAACGGCAACCAGCGCCCCGACTTCGCGGCGATCGCGCAGTGGATCCGCGCCGGCGCGCGCATCCTCGACCTCGGCTGCGGCGACGGCACGCTGCTGCGCTATCTCGCGACCACGCGCCAGGTGTCCGGTTACGGCGTCGAGATCGAGGACGCCGGCATCCTCGCCTGCGTGAAAAACGGCATCAACGTGATCCAGGGCGACCTCGAGCGCGGCCTGTCCGGATTCGACGACCGCTCGTTCGACTACGTGATCCTGTCGCAGACGCTGCAGGCGATGAAAAACGGCGAGCACATCATCGACGAAATGCTGCGTGTCGGCGCCGAGGGCATCGTCACCTTCCCCAACTTCGGCTACTGGAAAAACCGCTGGCAGGCGCTGGCCGGGCGCATGCCGGTCACCGACAGCCTGCCGCACCAGTGGTACGACACGCCGAATATCCATCTGTGCACGATCGAGGATTTCGAGACCTTCTGCAGCGCGCAGCGCGTGCACATCCTGGAACGCGTCGTGATGACCAACGGCCACCGCGTCGGCTGGCTGCCGAATTTGCTCGGCAGCCTCGCGGTGTACCGCTTCGAGCGGGCGCGGTGAGGTCGCGTCTCACCACAGAGGCACAGAGAAAAGCAAAACCTGTAACCGCAGAGGCGCAAAGGCGCAGAGGGACGCAAAGGAGAACAAAAACCAAATCAGAAGTTCTTTGCGGCATTTCTTTGCGCCTTCGCGCCTTTGCGGTTATCGCTTTTCTCTGCGTTTCCTCTGCGTCTCTGCGCCTCTGCGGTCGAGTTTTTCGACTTTTTCCTCGTCAACCCGGCTGCGGCAACGCCGCGATCTCGCGCCGCGAGCGCCACAGCAGCCACAGGCCGGGCAGCGCGGCGGCGAACGTGATCAGGAAGAAGTTGGCCCAACCCATCAGCGCCACCAGTTCGCCGGTGAGCGGGCCGAACGCGACGCGGCCAAGCGATGCGATCGCCGACAGCAGTGCGTATTGCGTCGCGCTGAAGCTGACGTTGCACAGCGCCATCGCCAGCGCGACGAACGCAGCGGTGCCCATGCCGCTCGCCAGATTCTCGAAGCCGACGGTGAACACCAGCCAGCCGTAGCTGTGGCCGGCCCACGCAAGAAACGTGAACGACAGATTCGACAGCGCCTGCAGCATGCCGAACAGCATCAGCGCACGATAGAGGCTCATGCGCGCCAGCAGCGTGCCGCCGACGAACGCGCCGATCAGCAATGATGCCAGCCCCAGCCCCTTGTTGATGACGCCGACGTCGGTCGGGGTGAAGCCGACGCCGCGGATCAGGAACGCGGTGGTCAGCGTGCCGGCCAGCGCGTCACCGAACTTGTAAAGAACGATCAGCAGCAGCAGGCGCATCGCGCCTTCGCGCGTGAACAGGTCGCGCAGCGGCTCGATTACCGCGTCGCGCAATGTGCGCGGCACGCGCGGCGGCGCCTCCGGCTCCGGCGCGAGCAGCGTGGTCAGCACGCCGACGCCCATCAGCAGCGCCATCGTCACATAGGTCGCGCGCCAGCCGATCTGGTCGGCGAAGATCAGCGCCGCACCGCCCGACACGATCATCGCGATGCGGTAGCCGAACACCGCGACCGCGGCGCCCATGCCGCGCTCCGACGGGATCAGCAGGTCGGTGCGATAGGCGTCGATCACGATGTCCTGCGACGCCGAAATGAACGCCACCCACAGCGCCAGCACGCCGAGCAGCAGCAGCGAATCGGACGGCGACGTGAATGCCATGCCGACCAGCCCGACGACCAGTCCGAACTGTGTCGCCAGCATCCAGCCGCGGCGCCGTCCCAGCCACGGCGGCACGAAACGGTCCATCAGCGGCGACCACAGAAATTTCAGCAGATACGGTATGCCAATCCACGAAAACCATGCAATGGTCGTGATGTCGATGCGGGATACGGTGAGCCATGCCTGCAAGGTGCTGCCGGTCAGCGCCAGCGGCATGCCGGACGAAAAGCCGAGGAACAGAATCACCGCGATGCGGCGGCTGCGGAATACCGCGACGTACGGTGCGAGCGTTGCGGCGAGACGGTCAGCCACGGGCAAAAGCGGTAACCGCAGAGGCGCAGAGGCGCAGAGAAAACGCAGGGAAAAGCATTAACCGCAAGGGCGGGAAGGCGCAAAAACAGTCGTAAAGAACTTCAGATTTTTGTTTTTCTTTGCGTTCCTCTGCGCCTCTGCGCCTCTGCGGTTGCAGTCGAGTTTTGATTTGCTTTTCCTTGGCGGCTTGGCGGCTGATCATCCCAACTCGTAATCGTAATCGATCGTCAGCGGCGCGTGGTCGGAGAAGCGCTGGTCCTTGTAGATCGCCACTTTCTTCGCGGTGTCAGCGAACGCCGGCGTCGCGATGTGATAATCAATGCGCCAGCCGACGTTCTTGGCCCACGCCTGACCGCGGTTCGACCACCAGGTGTACTGCTCGGGCCGCTGATTGATGCGGCGGAAGACGTCGACCCAGCCCAGTTCGTCGAACACTCGCGTCAGCCATGCACGCTCTTCCGGCAGAAAACCGGAATTCTTGCGGTTGGAGCGCCAGTTCCTGAGATCGATCTCGTTGTGCGCGATGTTCCAGTCGCCGCATAGTACGATGTCGCGCCCCTGCGCGATCAGTTTCTTCAGGTGCGGATAGAAACGTTCCATGAAGCTGAACTTGATCTGCTGGCGTTCCTCCGAGCTCGAGCCCGACGGCACATAGAGCGAAATCACCGACAGCTTGCCGAAATCGGCACGCAGGCAGCGCCCTTCGCAATCGATGTCGGAGATGCCGACGCCGACGATGACATCGTCCGGTTCACGCCGGCAATACAGGCCGACGCCGCTGTAGCCCTTCTTTTCGGCGCAATGGAAAAAGCCGTGATAACCTTTCGGCGCACGCATCTCCGCCAGCAGGTCGGTATCCTGCGCCTTCAGTTCCTGTACGCAGACGACGTCGGCGCGGCTCTTCTTCAGCCACTCGAAAAATCCCTTCGACGCCGCCGAGCGGATTCCGTTGAGGTTCAATGTGATTATGCGTAACATGCTGGCTCGTCTTCCAAAACAATAGAACGGTCCGCCTCGCGCAGACCATTGATCATGTCCGCTGATTCACGCCAGGAATTCATCCGTTTCGCGCTGGAGCAAAAAGTGCTGCGCTTCGGCGAATTCAAGACCAAGGCCGGCAGGCTGTCGCCTTATTTTTTCAATTCGGGCACGTTCAACGATGGCGACTCACTGAACCGGCTCGCACAATTCTACGCGAAAGCCATTCTGGCGTCCGGCATCGGCTTCGACATGCTGTTCGGACCCGCGTACAAGGGCATTCCGCTGGTATCGGCGGTCGCGGTGGCGCTGGCGCAGGCCGGGCGCAACTCGCCGTGGGCGTTCAACCGCAAGGAAGTGAAGGATCACGGCGAAGGCGGCAACATCATCGGCGCGCCGCTGGCCGGGCGCGTGCTGATCATCGACGACGCAATTTCGGCCGGCACCGCGATACGCGAATCCTGCGACGTCATCCGCGGCGGCGGCGCCACGCCATGCGGCGTGGTGGTCGCGCTCGACCGCATGGAGCGCGGCCAGGGCGAATTGTCCGCGGTGCAGGAAGTGGAAAAAACGTTCGGACTGCCGGTCATCAGTATCGCCAATCTCGACGACCTGATGGCGTTCCTGCAGACCGACCCCGAAACCGCGCAGCACATCCCGGCGATGCAGCGTTACCGTAAGCGTTACGGCACACGTCGGGAAAAGCAAGGACAAGAACGATAACCGCCAAGACGCCAAGAAAGGCAAGAACAAAAACAGTAACCGCAGAGGCGCAGAGGCCGCAGAGGAAACGCAGAGAAAAGCAATAACCGCAAAGGCGCGAAGACGCAAAGAAAACCGCAAAGAACTTCAGAACCTCTGATTTCGTTTTGCTTTTGTTTTCCTTTGCGTCCCTCTGCGCCTTTGCGCCTCTGCGGTTGCAGTTGATTTTTTTGCTTTGTTTTTCTTGGCGCTCTTGGCGTCTTGGCGGTTCAGCCGTTATTCAACTTACGCCGGATGATCTCGCTCAGTTGCGCCGGGTTGGCCTTGCCTTTGGTCGCCTTCATCGCCTGGCCGACGAAGAAATTGAACGCCTTTTCCTTGCCGGCCTTGAATTCGGCGACCTG
>JBDZVW010000451.1:0-2358 GCA_040255885.1 Betaproteobacteria bacterium | reverse complement strand
CTGCCAGCAGCGCGGCCACGCCCGAGAGCACCAGCGAATGCGTGATGAATTCGAAATAGCGCGCATCGAGCGCGTCCTCGAAAACGCCCGCCGCCCACACCACCAGCTGCACCGCCGGAACCACGAAAGCGACACCGAGTATCAATGTCGCATAGCCTGTTGCGATCCAGCCGCGCACTCCGCGCAGCCGCGACCGTGCATGGGACTCCGCGCGCCCGGCCGGCACGTAGCGCGTCTTTGCGCGCAACTGGCTTTCGGCGAGCAGCACGACAAACACCAGCAGGATCAGTATCGACGCGAGTTGCGCGGCGGCATTCAGCGAAAACAGTCCGAACCACGTCTTGTAGATGGCAGTCGTGAAGGTGTCATAGTTGAATGCCGCCACCGTGCCGAAATCGGCGAGTGTTTCCATCACCACCAGGATGACGCCGCCGGCGATCCACGGGCGCGCCATCGGCAGCGCAACGCGAAAGAATCCCTGGCGGCGATTGAGGCCCAGCGATTGCGCGGCTTCCAATGCCCGTTTGCCGTGAGTCGTGAACGCATTGCGGGCCAGCAGATAGACGTACGGGAAAAGCGCCAGCGTCATCACGGCAATCACGCCGCCGGCGGAACGGATCGGCGGAAACCAGTCCGAGCCGCCAAACGCGGCACGCAATGCGCGTTGCAGCGGGCCAGTGTAATCCAGCAGCCCGATTGCAACGAACGCCGTCACGTACGCCGGAATCGCCAGCGGCAGCAGCAGTGCCCACGAGAAGAAGCGGCGGCCGGGAAACTCATGGACCGCGACGAGCCAGGCAGTCGAAATGCCGATCACCGCGCTGCCAAGACCAACCCCAATCGCGAGCACTGCGGTGTTGAGCAGCAATCCCGGCAGTACGTGGCGCATCAAGTGTTGCCAGATCGCCGGTTCCGGCGCGAACAGGGACGCCAGCACCACGCTTACCGGAATGGCGAGCAGTACCGCTACCGTCAGTGCTGCCAGGCGCCAGCCGGTGACCAGGGCGATCAGGCGCGCAAGACGCCGGTGCGCGCCGCCGCTGGCAGGCCGCAAGCCGGCACTGCCGACGGAGCCTGAACCGACGTCACGGCCCCGTCGCGTAGAGCCGACCACGCGGCGGCGCGGTGCTTTTGCGGTTCGCGTTTCCGCCGTGGCGGACATGGCAGGCGCTTACTTGTAGCCGGCGCGGTCCATCAGCTTCACGGCTGCGGCTTGCAACTCCCCGGCCTTGGCGACGTTGATCGGGTTCTGCTTGAAACTGCCCCAACTCGCGACCAGCGGGTCGGGGGCGACTGCCGGGTTTGCCGGATATTCCATGTTCGCTTCCGCAAACATCCGCTGCGCGGTGTCGGACGACATGAATTCCAGCAACTTGATTGCCGTCGCTTCATGCTTCGCATGTGCGGTGATGCCGGCACCAGACACGTTGACGTGTACGCCATTCGTCTGCTGATCGGGCCAGAAGATCGCCAGCGGCAATTGCGGGTCCTTCTTCATCAACCGACCGTAATAATAGCTGTTGACCACCGTCACATCGCACTGCCCGGCGGCAACCGCCTGCAGCGCTCTGGTGTCGTCGGAGAAAGGGGTGGTCGCGAGATTGGCAACCCATGCTTCCACGATCCGCTCGCTTTTGGTTTCGCCATGCTCGGCAATCATCATCGCCACCAGCGACTGGTTGTAGACTTTCTTCGAGGTGCGCAGGCAAAGCCGGTCATGCCATTTCGGGTCGGCCAGGCCTTCGTAGCCTGACAGGTCGTCGGGCTTCACTTTCTGTGTGTTGTAAACGATGGTGCGTGCGCGCACCGACAGCCCGAACCAGCGGTTTTCGGGGTCGCGCAGATGTGCCGGAATGTTTTTCTCCAACGTTTCCGAGTGCACCGGCTTGAGCAGTCCTTCGTTGGCCGCCTGCCACAGATTGCCAGCGTCCACGGTGATCAGCATGTCGGCGGGAGTATTCTCGCCCTCGGCCTTGAGCCGCGCCATCAGCGGACCTTCCTTGTCGGTGAGAAATTTGACGCGTACTCCGGTTTGTTGCGTATAGGCGTCGAATACCGGTTTGATCAACTTTTCGATGCGCGACGAATACACCACCACTTCTTCTGCAGCGGACGCCGGAAAGGCGGCTACGCTCAATCCGACAATGGCCAGGGACAGGATCATTTTGTTCATGGTTTGGTTTCCAGATTGATTGAAAGTGGTCTTGAGACAGAAAGGTTGCATTCGAAAATACTAAAAATAATTAGTCAGTTCCTTAATAAATAATATTGAGAATAGTTATTATTATTAAAAAATCGGAGATATTCAACAGGTATGGAACGTTGCCCGACGAAGACATTCAGGAAATGGAATTTCGC
>JBDZVW010000450.1:0-2360 GCA_040255885.1 Betaproteobacteria bacterium | reverse complement strand
GTTTCCGGAACGGTGTGAATCAGCATCGGCGGCATGAAGACGACGATGAACAGCAGCGACATCACGCCCAGCGCGAACGCCACCGGCATCCCGCTCAGCAGCAGAACCAGCGTTCCGACGGCAAACAGCACGCCGATATCGAATTCGCTCATTTTGCGTTCTCCTCCTGCGCTCCGCCCAGCAGCCGGAGGTCTTCAGCGATCTGCACCAGATACTGCAGCGTGATCAGCAGCATCCCGGCCGAAATCATCGCATGCGGAATCCACAGATGCGGCGCCCACACGGAGTCGGTGGTCCAGTCTTCTTCCCACGCGTGTATCGCGTACAGCGCCACCTGGACGCCGATAAATCCGCATACCACGCATGACAGAATGTCGCCGAACAGCACGCGCCACGGGATCCAGCGTTTCGGCAGGATCAGGTCGAGCACCTCGGTGCCGACGTGGCCGCGCTTGAGCTGCGTGAACGATGCCGCCGCGAACGTGGCGGCAATCAGAAGAAACACGTTGGTTTCCAGCGCCCAGGTGTGCGGATGCACCAGGTAATAACGCCAGATCACTTCATAGGTCACGGTGCCGGCGGATATCGCGATCAGCGCGCCGCCCAGATATCCGGTCACCGTACTCGCAATCTCCATCCCGCGGCAAAAGCCACGCCACATTGCTGCCACGATGATTCCCTCACTCCAAAAGAAAAGCGCCATGCCGCAACGGCATGGCGCATTGCATCAGTAACGCACCCTCACTTGACGGCTTCGGCCATCTTGATCAGTTTCTCGCCGTCCTTCACGTGATCGGCGAAATATTTGTACGCGCTCTTCTGGGCCAGCGCCTTCCACTGCGCGAACTGCTGGTCGTTCATCGTGGAGACCTTGTCGCCGGCCTTGCCGTAAAACTCGGCAACCTTGTTATCGTCCTTCTTGCACGATTCAAGCGCGAACTTCGATAACGAAGCGCCCACCTTGATCACGATCTTCTGCTGTTCCGGCGTCAGCTTGTCATACGTCGTCTTCGACATCAGCAGCGGCTCGAACATGTACCAGAAGGTCTTGTCCTGCGCGGTGGTCACGAACTTGGCGACTTCGTTGAGCCGGAAGCTCATCAGCGATGCGCTCGAGGTCCACATCGCATCGACCACGCCGGACTGCATCGCATTGTACGATTCGTTCGACGGGAAACTTGCAAGGGCGCCACCGGCCGCCTGCAGCATAAGGTTGATCATCTTGCCGGCGCCCCGCACCTTGAGGCCCTTGATGTCGGTCGGCAGCAGGATCGGCTTGTCACGCGACGCGACACCGCCCGCCTGCCACACCGGGGTAATCAGCACCACGCCGTGGTCCTTCAGGTACTTTCTGAGCCATTTGCCAATGTCCGATTTGCCCCAGTCGTAGGCCTGCTCGTAGCTGCTGATCAGCGCCGGCATCAGCGTGATGTTGGTCGCCGGCAACTTGCCGCCGGAGTACGCAAGCGGATACACCGACATGTCAAGGGAACCGTTCGCCATCGCGTCGAACTGCTGCTTCGCCTTGAACAATGACGATCCCGGATAAATCTGGAATTTCAGTGCACCGTTGGTTTCTTTCTCGACTTCCTTCGCGAATTTGCGCGCCAGCACGTCGCGGAAATCAGTGTGCGCGGGGAACTGGTGCGAAATCTTGAGCGTCATCGAACCGGCTGCAACGGCCGGCGCACCGAAAAGGGCGGCACAGCCTCCAAATACTGCGGCCAGCGTCAGACAACGGAAACTTCTGTTCATCACGAATCCTCCTCCAGTGTGAAACGATGTAGCGATCGGCAGACGGGCGACCCGGCCGACAGGCATCTGTCGGATGCGATCCGACGGATGCCGGATCGGGCAGCACAGCAACCAGCATGCGGCAATGAACTATGTCGCTTGGATTTCATATTGCCACGAGCTTTCTCACGGAGCAAGACAAAAGTGTCGTGCGACTGTGTTGCGGCATCGCACAAAAACTATGTGCGCCGCCGGGTTATTCGTCCGTTTTCTTGCCGAGCCGTACGCCCAGCTGCTTGAGCTTGCGATACAGATGCGTGCGCTCGAGCCCGACGCGATCGGCGACGCGGCTCATGTTGCCGCCTTCCTTCGCGATATGGTGTTCGAAGTAAACGCGTTCGAACACATCGCGCGCTTCGCGCAGCGGCAGATCGAGCGTCACGTCGTAGCGCGACGGCGTGGCGGCGTCGAATTCGCCGAGCACGCGCGTCACGTCGTCCTGTGAAATCTCGTCGCTCAGCGCAGTCAGTGCGATGGTCTTGACCACGCTTTCAAGCTGCGCCAGATTGCCCGGCCAGTCGTGCGCGCGCAATGCGTTGAGCGCCGCGGTGCTGAACTGCCGCGGC
>JBDZVW010000099.1:0-8793 GCA_040255885.1 Betaproteobacteria bacterium | reverse complement strand
CTTGATGCCGCCGAGTTCGGCGACCTTGCGCTCGATCTTGCGGTTGTGGAAGCCGGACGGAAACGGTTCGCGTTTCGTCACCACGTCCCAGAAGCCGAAGTTCACGTAGTACTTGTCGGTGTCCATCGGGTAGAGATCGAAGCGCGCATCGTCGCGCCATGCATGGATCGGGCAGATCCACAACGGCAGGATGCCGATTTCACGGCAGAAGAACTCGAAAAATTCGGCGGCGCGCGCGATCGGGATATCGACGTCCTGGATGACCGATTCCGTGTGCAGACCGCGCAGCCGGTTGAGCCGCGCCATCAACCCCCATTTGCTGTTCCAGCGCATCACTTTCGTATAGGTGGTGGAATTGAGACGGTTGCGGCCGACGAGGCGGCGGATCAGCGGGTTCTGCACGTAGAGGTTTTTCGAGCACCAGAACCAGTCGGTGTCCCAGCGCCAGATGAAGTCACGCACGGTCAACCAGTCTTCCCGGTACTCGCGAATCGAGCGGTAATAGATGTGTTCGAACGTATAGTCGCTGACGCGCGGTGCGTCGTCGGTGAAGCGACCGATCGTGATGTACATGTCGTTCGGTCCGAACACCGTGCCGTCGACAAAATCGGCATTCGATGCGCAGTGTTGTGCCAGATCTTCGAAATAGGCGGCGACATCGCTATGACGGATGTGCTGCAGCGCTACGTACGGCTTGACCGGAATCGCCAGCGTTTTGACCTTCAGCGCATAGCCGAGCGTGCCGTAGGAGTTCGGAAAGCCGTAGAACAGGTCGCTGTGTTCGTTGTCCGGGGTCGCGGACACAATACGGCCGTCTCCGAGCAGGATCTCGATTTCCTGCGCGGTTTCGTGTACCAGCCCGTACTTGAACGATGACGCTTCGATGCCGACGCCGGCCACCGCGCCACCGAGCGTGATCGATTTCAGCTCCGGCACCACCGCCGGCATGACGTTGTGCTTCAAGGCGGCATCCACCAGGTCGGCGTAGCGCGTCATGCCTTCCGCTTCGATCCAGCCCTGTGCCGCGTCGACCCGCAGCACCTGGTTGAAATGGCGCACGTCGAGATGGCGCTTCAGCGCCGGCTCGCGATCGCGAAACAGGTTGGAAGTATCTTTCGCGAGCGCGAGCGGCGCACCGCCGTTTCGTCCGGTGAGCTGCGCCGCGAGCTGCTGCTTTTTTTCGTCGTAGGTAACGATAGGGCACTACCTCCTCATGCGTCTGCCGCCCGAAACGGCATACGGGGTTGCCGCGTCGGGTTACGCGCTCTGCGCCAACCCGACTTGCGTCGGTATCGTCCCGTTCACCCCTGCCGGTAGAGATGGGCGCGGCTCATCGGATAATCGTAGCCGGCGTTGCCCTTGCTGAACGCAATCTGGAACAGATGGGTGCGGCCTTTTTTCGAGCGAAACATTTCGGCGCACGACAGCAGGTAGGTGCGCCAGTTGCGGCGGAAATGTTCGGTGAACACTTTCGGATTGAGCTCGCGGATCTTTTCCCACTGGCGATCGAAGCGTTCCGCCCAGCAATCGAGGGTGAGCGCGTAGTGACGGCGCAGGTTTTCGATGTCGAGGATTTCGAGGCCGGCGCGCTCCATCGCGTTGATCGTCTGCGACAGACTCGGAATCCAGCCGCCCGGGAAAATGTGCTTGCGGATGTAGAACTCGGTCTGATAATGATTGACGTGGCCGATGAAGTGCAACAGCCCGATGCCGCCCGGCTTGAGCCAGTCGGCGTGCGCCTTCACCACCTCGTCGAGCTGGTCGCGGCCGGCATGCTCCAGCGACCCGATCGAGCACACCTTGTCGAACTGGCCGGACACTTCGCGGTAATCGGCTTCGATCACCTTGATCTTGTCCTGCAGGTTGCGGCGCTCGATTTCCTTCTGCATGTTCACGACCTGCTCGGTCGCGGTGTTGATGCCGGTGCCGACAGTGCCGTAGCGCTCGTTCGCATAGAACAGAAATCCGCCCCAGCCGCAGCCGAGATCAACCACATCATCGCCCGGCTGCAGCCGCAGCTTGCGGCAGACGTGCTCGATCTTGTTCTGCTGCGCCTGCTCCAGTGTCTCGGTGCCTTCCTTCCAGTAGGCACAGGTGTACATCATGTACGGGTTGTCGAGCCAGTAGCGGTAGAACTCGGTGCCGACGTTATAATGGAATTCGGCGTTGGCCTTGGCCTGCGCCACGGTGCGGTTGCTGAAGCGGAATTCGTGCCAGCGATTGCGAATCGCAATCAGCGGATTGGGTCGGTCGTCGAAGCCGGTGTCCATGCCGGCGCGGAACAGCATCCGCAGATCACCCTCGATGTCGAGCGACTGATCGAAATAGGATTCGAGCATCCCGATGTGTCCAAACAGCGCGACCCGCGTTTCAGCCTGGCGGTTCTTGAAGATCAGCGTTACGTGCGGGTTGCCATCCTGGTTCTGATAGGCGCGTCCGTTGCGGGTCACAACGCGGAAGCAGACGTCGGTATTTTTTCCGTACTCGCGAAGCATCCGTTCGACAGTGTCGCTCATGGCATTTAATCGAATATCGTTGTCAAATGGGAGAATGGAAAACGGGATGTCATCGGTGCGGAGCATCCTTGATGAACGGGTCGAAGTGATATCAGCGATGATTTCCGTTCCATTGCGGCAGTTTCTTTTTTTTGCATCGTGACAGCGCTGTTCAGTAAACGAATTCAGCGCACGACCGCTGCGTCGGGCGCGACCGCTGCGCGAACTATAGCATAAACGTATTGGTAACCGCAGAGCGGGCGATTCACGAAAAGGATGGAACTCATGGCGATCCAGGTCATTCCTGTCATCAAGGCGCTGTCAGCCGTCATCACCACCGCCGGCGACATGTTCGCGATGTGGCAGGCGGTCAGAAATCAGACTGCGGGCCCGTCCGCCCAGGGCGGACGCAGCGCTGCCGATGATGCCGACGCAATGGCTGTCACATTGCAGGAATCCTGTGCGCAGAACTCCCGGCTGATTGCCGAAGTCGCGGAACAGGTACGTAAACTGGCGCTCGACCTGCAGGCGCAGGGCGAGCGCATCGACCGCCGGCTGAAAGCCGCGCAGGCATTGGCGCTGGCGGCGATCGGTGTCGGCATTGCCGCATTGGGCGCCGCGTTCTACGCGATACATTCCATCACCTGATTGCGCGGGCGCGTTCCCACTGCCGCATTCCGGAATAAATATCCCTTGGCAACGGTTGCAAGCGCGCGTAGAATGCCGCGTTTCCCGACCGACCGGTCGGTTTTTATATTGCATTGCGTCCCCGACCGTGACCGAAAAACCCAAAAGCAGGAGCCTGCGGCAGGGTTCCCGCGAACAGAAGATACTTTCTGCCGCGCGCCAGCTGTTTTCGACGCATGGCTATGATGCGGTGTCGATGAACACGATCGCTGCGCGCGCCGGGGTCAGCAAGGCCAACATCTTCCATCACTTCAGTTCCAAGGAAGCGCTCTATATCGAAGTGCTGCGCGGCGCGTGCTCGAACTTCGGCCCGCTGGTCGAGGCCGGTTTCGTGGGGCGCGGCCGGCTTGGCGCACGGCTGGCGCGCTTTTCGCGCGGGCACATGGAAACCCTGTTCCAGGACGAGCGCCGCACGCAGTTGGTGATGCGTGAAGTGCTGGACAACGGGCAGCGCCGCGGCCATCAGCTGGCCGAGCGCGTATTCGGCCGCAATTTTTCGCAGCTGGTCGAGCACGTGCGCGAAAGCCAGCGCTGCGGCGACGTGCGGAAAAATCTTGATCCGGCGATCGTCGCCGGCATGCTGTTGTCGGCGAATGTCACGTTCTTTCTGTGGCGTGACGTGATCCGTTATCTGCCGGAAGTCCGCTTCGCCGACAATCCGGAGCGCTATGTCAGTCAGTGCTGCGATGTGCTGGTCAATGGGATCGCCGCCTGCAAAAAAGCCGCGGCGGGCACGAAAGACGGCGCGTCCACGCGTCGTTCCGCGGTGCGCTGATGAACTTTCGGATCGGAGCTTCCGTGAACAGCAAACAGAAAATCTTCGGTTTGGTGCAAGACGGCCGATTTTCCGGACGCCGCGCCGTAGCCGGCATCGTGCTGTCCGTGGCGACGGCGGTATTCGGTGGCTGTGCCGTCGGCCCGGATTTCAGGCAGCCGGCGGCGCCGGATGTCACGCAATATACGCACCAGCCGATTGCCGGCACCACGCTCGCCACACCGGGCCATGGCGGTAAAGCCCAGACGTTCACGCAGGTGCAGAAAATTCCGCAGCAGTGGTGGGCACTGTTCCATTCGCCCGAGCTGAACGGGCTGATCGAGCGCGCGTTCAAGGACAGTCCGACGGTCGCCGCGGCGCAGGCGGCGCTGCGCGAATCGGAGGAAAACCTCAAGGCCGGCGCTGGTGCACTCTATCCGTCGCTGAACGTCGGAGCGTCGGCCGCGCGCGAAAAGGTCAACGGCGCTTCATTCGGCAGCGGTGCCGGCGGATTGGGCGGCGTCTTCAATCTCTATACCGCATCGGTCAATGTCGCGTACGACTTTGACATTTTCGGCGGCACGCGGCGCACGCTGGAAGGGCTGCAGGCGCAGGTTGATTTCCAGCGTTACGAATTGCAGGCAACTTATCTGACGCTGGCGTCGAACGTGGTCACCGCGGCGATCAACCAGGCGGCGCTGCGGGCGCAGATCGCGGCAACACGTGAAATCATTGCGGCCGAGGCGGAACAGGTGAAGCTGGTCAAGCAGCAGGTCGCACTCGGTGCCGCCGCCTATGCCGACGTGCTGAGCGCGCAATCACAACTGGCGCTGACCCGTGCGACATTGCCGTCGCTGGAGCAGCGCGTGTCGCAGACCCGGCATGCATTGGCGACGCTGACCGGCCAGTTTCCGGCCGAATTGAAGATGGCCGATTTCGACATTGGCGCATTGACGCTGCCGCAGCAGCTGCCGCTGACACTGCCTTCCGAACTGGTGCGGCAACGGCCCGACATTCGCGCGTCGGAAAGTGCACTGCACGCGGCCAGCGCGCAGGTCGGCGTGGCGACCGCGGCGCTTTATCCGAACATCAGCATTTCCGGATCGTACGGGCAGGCCGCCAATGAAGTGAACAATCTGTTCGGTGCAGGAGGGGCGATCTGGAATCTGGGCGCCAATCTGATGGCACCGATCTTTCAGGGCGGGACGCTGCGCGCGAAGAAACGTGCGGCGGTTGCCGCTTATGAACAGACGGCGGCAAATTACAAGCAGACGGTGCTGACCGCGTTTCAGCAGGTTGCCGACGTGCTGCGCGCGCTGGAGCATGACGCGCAGGCGCTGTCGGCGCAATCGCAGGCGATGAAGGCTTCCGGTGAAAGTCTTGCGCTTTCCCGCGAGCAGTACAAGGCCGGCGCCTCGAGCTATCTCGCGATCCTGCTGGCGGAACGCCAGTACCAGCAGGCGCGGATCGGCTATGTCGAGGCGCTCGGCACGCGTTACCAGGACACCGCCGCGCTGTTCCAGGCGCTGGGCGGCGGCTGGTGGAGCGCTGCCAGCGGCATGGCGGCTGCAACACCTGCATCCGCCGCCGCGGCTTCAAATTCATCCGCGCATCAATAAATCGGGACGCACACAAAAAAGAGTCGATTATGGCAAAACGCATGATCATCATGTTGATCGCAGTAGCGATCGTGTTCGGCGGCATTTTCGGCTGGGACCTGTTCAAGTCGCACATGGTAGCCAAGTACATGGCGAACATGCCGGTCCCGGCGCAGGCGGTGACGACGCAAAAGGCGGTGGTGGCGACGTGGAGCCCGGAACTGCACTCGGTGGCGAGCCTGCGCGCGGTGCAGGGGGTCGATGTCACGACCGAAGTGGCCGGCATCGTCAAGCAGATCGACTTCAAGTCCGGCGACGCAGTCAAGGCCGGAACGGTGCTGGTGCAGCTCGAAGCGGATGCCGACAAGGCGAAGCTGCGCGGCCTGCAGGCACAGGTCAAGCTGGCGCAGATCAATTATGATCGCGACCGCGGCCTGCTGGCGCGCCGCATCGCGTCGCAGGCGCAGGTTGACACCGACCGCAGTCAGCTCGACAACGCGCGGGCGCAGGCGGATCAGCAGGCGGCGCTGGTGGCGAAGAAGACCATACGCGCGCCGTTTTCGGGCCGGCTCGGCATCCGCCAGGTCGACGTCGGACAGTACGTCGCGGCGGGCGCCAACATTGTTACGCTGCAGGCACTGGATCCGCTCTATGCCGATTTCTCGCTGCCGCAGCAGGATCTGGGCAAGACCCGCGTCGGCCAGCCGATCACGCTGACCACCAACGCCTATCCGAACGTCAAATTCGACGGTACGATCACCGCGATCAATCCGAAGATCGATCCTGCGACCCGCAATTTCGCGGTCGAGGCCAGGCTCGCCAATCCGGAGCACAAGCTCGCACCGGGAATGTTCGGCGCCGTCGCGGTGGAGCTGCCGCAGCAACAGAATGTCATCACGCTGCCGCAGACCGCGGTCACCTACAATCCGTACGGGGATACGGTGTACGTGATCGAGGAAAAGGGAAAGGACGGCAAGGGCAATCCGAAATTGGTTGCACAACAGCGCTTCGTGACGACCGGCGAGACGCGCGGCGACCAGGTCGAAATCGAAAAAGGCGTCAAGGCCGGCGAGCAGGTTGTCACCAGCGGCCAGAACAAGCTCCGCAACGGCAGTCCGGTGACCATCAACAACAAGGTGCAGCCGACGAACAACCCGGCACCGATGCCTGCCGACAAATCATAGGTTCATCGTGAAATTCACCGATATCTTCATCAAGCGGCCGGTACTGGCGACCGTCATCAGCCTGCTGATCCTGGTGCTCGGCCTGCGGTCACTGAACCTGCTGCCGGTAACCCAGTATCCGAAGACCGAGAACGCGGTCATCACGGTCACCACCATCTACACCGGCGCCAGCCCCGACCTCGTCGCCGGCTTCATCACCACGCCGCTGGAGAACGCGATCGCGCAGGCGAACGGCATTGATTACCTGCAATCGTCGAGCACGCAGGGCCTGTCGACGATCACCGCCAACCTGCGGCTCAACTATGACGCCAACAAGGCGATGACCGAGATCAGCGCGCAGGTCAATTCGGTGCTCAACCAGTTGCCGCCGGATGCGCTGAAGCCGACCATCAAGCTGTCGGTCGGTCAGACCACGGACGCGATGTACATGGCGTTCTACAGCGATACGCTGCCGTCGAACAAGGTCACCGATTATCTGCTGCGCGTGGTGCAGCCGAAACTGTCGACGGTCGACGGCGTGCAGCAGGCCGAAATTCTCGGCGGCCGCCAGTTCGCGATGCGCATCTGGCTGGAGCCGGACAAGATGGCCGCGTACGGCGTGTCGGCGGCACAGGTGCGCCAGGTGCTGGCGGCGAATGATTTCATTTCGGCGGTCGGACGCACCGAAGGCCAGATGGTGACGGTCGACCTGATCGCGTCGACCGGCGTGCATTCGGCGGACGAGTTCAGGAAACTGATCGTCAAGTCGCAGAACGGAGCCATCGTGCGCCTTGGTGATATTGCGCACATCACGCTGGGCGCGGAGGATTACAACACGTCGGTGGTGTTCGACGGGCTGCATGCGGTATTCATCGGCATCAAGGTGGCGCCGGCGGCCAACCTGCTGACGGTGATCGACCGCGTGCGCCACGTGTTTCCGCAGATCCAGAGTCAGTTGCCGCAGGGGCTGCAGGCGAAGATCGTCTATGACTCGACGGATTACATCAACAGCTCGATCCACGAGGTGCTGCAGACGCTGATCGAGGCGCTGGTGATCGTCACCATCGTCATCTTCCTGTTCCTGGGATCGATACGATCGACGCTGATTCCGATCATCGCGATGCCATTGTCGCTGATCGGTGCCTTCCTCTTCATGCTGGTGCTCGGTTACTCGATCAATCTGCTGACGCTGCTGGCGCTGGTGCTGGCGATCGGGCTGGTGGTGGACGACGCGATCATCGTGGTGGAGAACGTCCACCGTCACATGGAAGACGGCAAGTCGCCGTTCGAGGCGGCGCTGATCGGCGCGCGCGAGCTCGGCAGTCCGATCATCGCGATGACCATCGTGCTGATCGCCGTCTATCTGCCGATCGGTTTCATGGGCGGACTGACCGGCGCGCTGTTCACCGAATTTGCGTTCACGCTGGTGGCGGCGGTGGTGGTGTCCGCGATCATGGCGCTGACGCTGTCGCCGATGCTGTGCTCGAAGTTCCTGAAGCACAACGGCGGCAAGCAGCGGCTGGTGCATTTCCTCGACCAGTTGTTCGAGCGCGTGCGGCTGCGCTACGTGCACATGCTGAAAGGCGTGCTCGACTATCGCCTGGTCACCGCCGTGTTCGCGCTGATCGTGCTGGTCAGCATTTACTTCCTGTACGCAACGTCGAAGAAGGAACTGGCACCGGACGAGGACCAGGGCGTGGTGCTCGTCAACGGCACCGCCGCCCCGAATGCCACGCTGCAGCAGACGGAGCTCTACTCGAACGAGATCATCGACATTTACAAGAAGCTGCCGGAGCACGCGCACCTGTTCATGATCAACGGCTACCAGGGACTCAACACGGTGATTGCCGGCATCGTGCTCAAGCCGTGGGACCAGCGCAGCCGCACCCAGATGCAGGTGCAGCCGATCATCCAGAACGAGCTCAACGACATCACCGGACTCAAGGCGGCGGCCTTTCCGTTTCCGCCGCTGCCCGGTGCGCGCGGCTTTCCGGTGCAGTTCGTGCTCGGCACCACCGAGCCGTTCCTGCGCCTCTACGACGTGTCGCAGGAACTGGTGAAGCGCGCCGAGGCGAGCGGCATGTTCTTCTTCGTCG
>JBDZVW010000449.1:0-2366 GCA_040255885.1 Betaproteobacteria bacterium | reverse complement strand
ACATGGCGTCCCCCTTGTCGATGAGTGGCAGCGCTGGTCCTTTTACCCCGATTGTCCGAGAAGGGCCGGATGAAAAACCAAAGGAACATCCGTAGCAAAGCGTGTACCGAATAAAAAATTCACATAAAAATCAGTTTTAACCTGCTGAGCCGGCACCAGGCAGCCGGCAAAAAAATTTGCTGATTGTCGCCGGATGGCGACTGTGATTCATGTGATTTTTATTAACGTATTGTTTGCGTTGCATTAATCGCTGTCGCTGCAAAGCGACGGCGAATTCAACTTTCAAATGATACCCCGTTCGGGATACGGAGTGTTGTTCTCGATGCGCTCGAATCCGAGACGCGACAGATCGATCGTCTCGAATCCGCCGTCGATGACCAGTTCGGCGATCGCGCGGCCGGTCGCCGGTGCGTGCATCAGGCCGTGTCCCGAGAAGCCGGCAGCAACGTAAAAATTGTCGAGCCGTCCGCCCCACGCGCCAATCACCGGATTGCCGTCGAATTCGTTCTGATCATAGAGGCCGGCCCAGGTGTTCTTGCACTTCACCGCCTCGAATCCGGAAAAGCGGTGTGCCAGCGCCGGCCACACCACGCGTTCGAAATAGCCGTGATCGACGTCGAAATTGAAACCGCGTGGTTCGCCGACATCCGGTACGCCGCCGGAGTAACCGCGGCCTTCCGGCCGGAACGCAAGACGGTTGGAATCCTTGACGTAGGGCAGCGGCTCGATTGTCGCCGGTGTCTCGAAATAATGCTCGAAACGGCGCATCGGCATCACCGGCAGCGGCATGCCGACCATCGCGCAGACTTCAGCCGCCCAGGCGCCGGTCGCATTGACGGTGGCGGCGGTGCGGATGGTGTCGCCCGCTGCGAGGGTGAGCGTGTGCGCGCTATCAGCCACGTCGATCGCGACGACACGGTCCGCGATGTATTCAGCGCCCAGTGCGCGTGCCTTGCGGCGCAACCCCTGCAGCACGCCGTTGGGGTCGAGCCAGCCGTCATCCGGGGACCACACGCCGGCGCCGAGGTCGTCAACGCGCATCGACGGGAAATGCCGGGCGAGACCATTGCGGTCGAGCAGTACCACGTTGACACCATGCGCCTGCTGCAGACGGAAATTCTCTTCCAGCACCGGCACGTCGTGCGGCGGCACGATGAACAGATAGCCCTGCGGCAGCCATTCGATCGCCGCGGCCGGGGCGCCGTCCACCGTGACGCGCCGCTCGAAACTGGTGAAAAACTCGATGCCGAACTTCGACATCTTGATGTTTTCCGGAGCGGAGAACAGCCGCCGCACGCCGCCGGACGCGCGCGGCGTCGATGCCAGCTCATAGAGCGGATCGGGTTCAATTACCGCGACCGACGGCGGGTGCGGGTGGCCGCGCAGGAAGTACGCGACGCTCGATCCGATCGCGCCGCCTCCGATTACTGCAACGTCATAAAACATGCGGCTCCCAGGTCATCGGCTGCCTTTCGCGCACGCAATGATAGTAGAAACCTTATGGTATTTATAATATTTCATTATACAAAAAACAGTTTCGCATATTGACATTAAGTGATGGATCATGTAAATTTTCGCACTACAAAAATATATTTTACATTACGAAACATAGAGTCGTTTACCGACAGGAGAACTGCCATGGCCAAGATGACCGCAGCGCAGGCCGCGATCAAAGTGCTCGAGAGCGAAGGCGTGAAGTGCACGTTCGGTGTTCCGGGTGCGGCGATCCTGCCGTTGTATCAGGCGATGAAAGACAGCGCAATCAAGCACGTGCTGTGCCGCCACGAAGAAGGGGCAACCCATTCCGCGGAGGGTTATTCGCGAGCCGCTGACGGCAAGATCGGGGTGGCACTCGGCACTTCCGGACCGGCCGGCACCAACATGATCACCGGCCTCTACTCGGCAATCGCCGACAGTGTTCCGATTCTGTGCGTGACCGGCCAGGCGCCGCGCGCCAAGCTGCACAAGGAAGACTTTCAGGCGGTCGACATCGCGGCGATTGCACGGCCGGTCACCAAGTGGTCGATCACCGTGATGGAAGGCGCGCAGGTGCCGTGGGCGTTCCGCCAGGCGTTCCACATCATGCGTTCCGGCCGCCCGGGTCCGGTGCTGATCGACCTGCCGATCGACGTGCAGAAGGAAATCATCGAATACGACGCGGATGCCGACATGCCGCTCGACGTCTACAAGCCGCGCGCGCACCGCAAGCAGATCGAAAAAGCGCTCGACATGATGAATGCGGCGAAGCGGCCGCTGATCGTGTCCGGCGGCGGCGTGATCAATGCGCAGGCATCGAAACTGCTGGTGGAGCTCGCCGAGCTGACCGACACGCCGGTGGTGCCGACGCTGATGGGCTGGGGCACGAT
>JBDZVW010000448.1:0-2367 GCA_040255885.1 Betaproteobacteria bacterium | reverse complement strand
GCAGGCAGGCGCCGAGATTGTGCGGATCCTGCACGCCGTCGAGCACCAGCAGCAGCGCCGGTCCGGTCAGTCCATCGAGCACTTCGTCGAGGTCACGCTGCGGCGCCAGCGCCACCTCGGCCACCACGCCCTGATGGCGCGCGCCGCCCGCCAGGCCGTCGAGCCGGCGCGCATCGACCAGTGCCAGCCGCACCTGACGCTCCGCGGCCAGCGCAATCAGCTCCTGCATGCGGCGGTCACTGCGCGCGGCATCGACGTAAATCGCGTGAACTGCGTCCGGGCGCTGGCGCAGCCGGCTCACCACCGCGTGGAAGCCGTAAACCAGCCGGGTGTCACCCACGTTCGCCATCCCGATCGGTGGACAAGTGCCGTCCGCGCCTCACGCCTTTGCCTTTTTGCGGCGGCCGCCGGCCGCTTCGTCGGACAGCGTGAAGTCGATCTTCGAGCTTTCCAGATCGGCGCGTACTACGCGTACCGTCACGCGATCGCCCAGCCGGAAGCGCGTCGCGGTACGCTCGCCCAGCAGCAGTTGCTTGCCTTTGTCATAGTGGAAATAATCGTTGCCGAGATCCGACACGTGCACCAGCCCCTCGACGTAAATGTCGTCGAGCGCGACGAACAGGCCGAACGGCACCACGGCGGCGACACTGCCGGTGAATACGTCGCCGATCTTGTCCTGCATGTAAAAGCATTTCAGCCAGCTTTCGACGTCGCGCGTCGCCTCGTCGGCGCGGCGCTCGGTCTGCGAACAGTGCAATCCCAGCTCGGCCCAGTCGCCGGCCTGGTAGCGCCGGCCGCGCAGCGCCGCCTTGATCGCGCGATGAATCAGCAGGTCCGGATAGCGGCGGATCGGCGACGTGAAATGCGTGTATGACTCGTACGCCAACCCGAAATGCCCGACGTTGTCCGGGCTGTAGATCGCCTGCGACAGCGAGCGCAGCATCGCGGTCTGCAGCAATTGCGCATCCGGCCGGTCCTTGACGCGCTGGAGCAGATTCGCATAATCGCCGGCCTTCGGCTGCTCGCCTCCACCCAGCTGCAGGCCGAAGCCCTTCAGGAAATCACGCAGGTTCGCAAGCTTTTCGGCGGTCGGCCCCTCGTGGATGCGATACAGCGCAGGATGGCCGCGGCGCTGCAGAAAATCGGACGCGCAGACGTTCGCCGCCAGCATGCATTCCTCGATCAGCCGGTGTGCATCATTGCGTACCGCCGGCACGATGCGTTCGATCTTGCCCGCGTCGTTGAACAGCATGCGGGTCTCGACGGTTTCGAAGTCGATTGCGCCGCGGCGCGTACGCGCGCGCTGCAGCGCCTTGAACAGTTTGTAAAGATGCTGCAGATGCGGCAGCAGGTCGCGCGGCCCGGACGCGGCCGCCGGATGCTCGAGCCATTCCGCCACCTGCGTATAGGTGAGCCGCGCGCGCGAGCGCATCAGCGCCGGATAAAAACGATAGTCGACCACTTCGCCGCCGCGGTCGATGCGCATGTCGCATGCCATCGCCAGCCGCGGCACGTCGGGGTTGAGCGAACACAGGCCGTTCGACAGCGCCTCGGGCAGCATCGGGATCACACGGCGTGGAAAATACACCGAGTTGCCGCGCCGCAACGCTTCACGGTCGAGCGCGTCGCCGGGTTTCACGTAATGACTGACGTCGGCGATCGCGACCACCAGCCGGAACGCGGCATCGGCCACGTCCAGCGGCTCGCAATACACCGCATCGTCGAAATCGCGCGCATCTTCACCATCGATCGTCACCAGCGGCAGCGCCGTGAGATCGGTGCGCCCGCGGCAGTCGGCCGCGGTCGGCTCGGTCGCGAAACTGCCGGCACGGCGTTCCGTTTCACGCGGAAAGATATAGGGCAGATCGTGCTTTCTCAGCGCGATCTCGATTTCCATGCCGGGCGCCGCGAATTCGCCCAGCACCTCGACCACGCGCGCCACCGGCTGCGCGTCGCGCGACGGCTGCTGCACCACCTCGATCATCACCACCTGCCCGGGACTGGCATCCAGGCTGTATTGCGGCGGGATCAGAAAATCCTGGCTGATGCGCTTGTCCTCGGCAGCCGCCACCAGTATGCCGTGATGGTGATGCAGCCGTCCCACCAGACGCACGTTCGCATGCTCCAGCACTTCGACGATCTTGCCCTCCGCACGTCCGCGATAATCGGTTCCCGACTCGCGCGCCATCACGCGGTCACCATGCAGCGCCTTGCGCATTTCGCGCGGCCCGAGGAACAGGTCGGGTCCGCCGTCATCACGCACCAGGAAACCGAAACCGTCGCGATGCCCGACCACCCGGCCGCGAATCAGGTCCAGCTTGTCGACCACGCACACCGCACCGCGCCGGTTGCGCATCACCTGGCCGT
>JBDZVW010000098.1:0-8830 GCA_040255885.1 Betaproteobacteria bacterium | reverse complement strand
CAGCAGTGCCTCCAGCCTCGGGCGGGCGGCCGACGAAACCGAAGCGGCCGGTCGCGTCGAGCGGCATGCCGACGACATGAAGGAGACCCTATGGCGACAATTGGCGAACGCGTGAACGTGGTCGACATGTCGTCGATCATGACGTCCCGGGCCGGTGAATGGGCGTCACGGACGAGAACCGGCAGCGCGCTCGGCGCCGGCTACTACGTCGTGCTGCGAACCCGCCGCACGCCGCCCGCAACGGGCTCGCACCGTACTTATTTCGGACCGTTCGAATTCGCCGCGCAGGCACGAACGGTATTCGACCATTACCTGAAACCGTACGCGGCGCACGTCGATACGCGCTGCGTTGCGTACCTTGTCCGGCACGACCGGACGGCAGACGGCCACGCTAACGGAGGCGCAAATGATTGAGCAGATCCGGGCACAGGCAGGCAGCATGGCGAAGCGCGGCTGGACGCTGTCCGCGGTAACGGTCGCGGCGCTGTATGACGGCCGCGGCATGCTGAAATTGTGGTGGCAGAAGGAGCCCTCCGGCGGGGATGGCGGAGCTGCGGATGAAATGTCTTCGCCGCGCGTCGAATCGACCCGCGCGCTGGACTGGTCGGAACCGGCGGCGGCCGAACGCGCGGTGCTGGCCGCGGCAGCGCGATGCGGCGCGAAAACGGTGTCGCGTATCGAACGCTCGCCGCTGGCACTGAGTGCCGACCCGTATGTGCCGGGCACCGGGCTGGTGGCGGCATTCGCGAATGCGAACAACGTCGAGGCACCGTGGCTGTGCCGCGAGAATTTTCCGGAAGAGGTTCAGCTGCTGATTGAACGCGCGGCCGATGAAGGCTGGATCATGTGGCTGTTCGATCCGGCGCGTGCGGGGGCGCGGGCCGGCAACGGCGTGCTGCCGGTGTCCGGGGTGCGGATGCCGCGCCACCTGCATCTGGCACCGTTTGCCGATCGCGATCATCATCACGTCTATTGCCTGACACGCAACGCACCGCGCCGTCCACGCGCTGGCGCCGGCACCCGTCCGTATCTCGAATCACCGTCGCGTGCCCATGCGTTGAATGCGCGCACATCGCTGCGCTGAACATTCTGAAGGGAGGCGGCCATGCCGCTAAGAAAAACACTTGTGGTGCCGGCGCTGCTGCTGCCGCTCGCCGGTTGCGGCACGCCGGGGCACCAGCCGGTCACAAGCAGCGATCCGCCGCGGGACGTCAGTACGGTCGCCTGCAGCGTGCGCTGCGCGGAGATCCAGGCGCACTGCGTCGCAACAGCACAGACCACACTGTTGCAGACGGAGCGGCTGGCGTCGTGTTTTCAGTTCGCGGCGCGGCGCCCCGGCTGCTGCGAGCGGCTGCAGTGAAATGGCGCGGCACCGCATGCGCGTCCCGGGACGCTACAGCGCCGTGCCGTTGCCGTCGATCGCACGATAGCACTCGCACGCGATTTTTTTCAGGCCGGCACGGTCGATCACGACGACGTGGCCGCGACGGTAGCGAATCAGCCCGTGTCGCTGCAGCCGGTGCGCGATGCGCGTTATGCCAACCCGGCGCACGCCGAGCGTGTCGGCCAGAAATGAATGCGTGAGGCGGAATTCGTCCGACCGCATCCGGTCCTGCGTCATCAGCAGCCAGCGCGCCACGCGCGATTCGATACGATGGAACCGGTTGCATGCTGCGGTTTGCGTGAGCTGGACAATGAAATCGTGCAGATAATGATTGAGCGCACGCTGCAGAGCGGGGCTGTCGCGTGCGATGCTGCGGAAATGCACCGCATTCATCCGCATCGCGGTGCCGGCACCCTGCACCAGCAGGCGGACCGGCGACACCGGTATACCGAGCGCCAGCGAAATTCCGGTTGCGCCTTCGTAACCGACCATTCCCACTTCGGTTCCGCCATGCGCGGTACGCGCCAGCAGCGAGATGATTCCGGTATTCACGAAATAGACGTGGCGTATCCGTTCTCCCGCGTCGCATAAGATGTGGCCATGGTCGAGATTGACCGGCCGGCACTTGGCCAGCACGCGGCAGATCTCGGCTTTCGGAAGCGCCCGCAGAAGGCTGTTCATCGGCGGCGCGCGCTCAGTAACAGACATATCGGTCTCCCGCTGATCCACAAGGAAAAGAGGTATCCCGTTTTGTGTTGGCTCCACGGATCATTCATCCGGCGGTCGGCAACACGGGAAGGGATGCAGCGGCGGTCCGGCACGACCGGCAGCGAAGCAGTGATTGCCGGCATGCGAATGTTGTATCGCACGCCATTTCTTCCCGCGCGAACTGCACGGGCAGCGACCGGATTGTGCCGAATAACCACGCCACAGTTGCTGTAAATTATGCGCAACAACTTGCGGCGATGTATGTACGCTGGCACACACAATCGTCGGCGCGTAAACGCAATTTCCGGATGCTCCTGACGATGCCACTGCGTAGGGTTTTTACATGGCACTTGAAATTTTTACAAGCATGTGCACATCAGCCTCGTCGTACAACATGATTTTCGTCAGCGTCCGGATTTCGAGGAATGTGCTGACTGCCTGTCGTGAACCGGCATAAACATTTAACAGATTGATTCCATTCGCGGCGTCGGGTGCGATGCCAATCAAAATAGCAATCCCTGGCGTGTCGTGATCTTCAATGGCACGGCACTTGCGAAGGGTTGTTTCGCGCATGATTGTTGTGTGGCGAAATATTATCGTATTGCGATACAACAGAAGGGCGAGAAATGAACCGCTTTTTTCCGTCTCTGGGAAAGGCACGGAGAGCGGGCGGAAAGCGCAGTGGATATTTTGTCAGTCGCTTCAAGCCATGCATTGACGACCGCGAATGCAGGAGCCGAATTCGGCGCTGCGCGATATCTGCGGCACGCGTATCAGCCATCACGAAAAAGTGTTTTACAGGAGGAATGCCATGCAGTTACCGGCGTATGCGCGATTGCCGCGGCGAGCACATCATCGAGTGATGGGCAGCAGCATGGCGCTGCTGTTGGGCATCGCGCTCGGCGTCTGCACCGGCCGGATAATCGCCGCCCCGGCCGCCAAGCCGGCGGCGAACGGCATGGCGCTGGCCGAGACTGCGCCCTCCGGACCGGTGGTTCCGCCGATACAAGGCGCGCAGTCGGCATCATCCGCGCAGTCGGCTCCGGCGCGGGCACAAAGCCTGCAATCGCGGATCCCACAGTCGCCGGCGCCCGCGCAATCCTCGCCGCCGCCGGCCGCGGCCAACTCCGGCACACCGCCAGTTGCGGCGCCGCCGATACCATCGACGCTACCGGCATCGGAGCAGACCGCTCCGTCCGCGGGCGCGCCGGGTTCGGCCACCTCATCAGAATCTCCACCGCCTGCGACGTCAGCGCCCGCCGCTCCGCCGAATGCTCCGTCGCCAGGCGTAGCGGCGCCGAACGCACCACCAGCGGGTGCGGGTCCGGGGCAGCCTGCGCCTGCCCCATCGGCCAGTGGAAAAAGCCTCACGGGGGCGACGTTCAATTTCGCACCGAACGATCCGCCCGGCGAGTGGCGCAGCCAGGCGCGCGATTATGCGAATACCCGCTACAGCCCGCTGAACGAGATCAATACCAGGAATGTGGATCAGTTGCAGATTGCGTGGACGTTCTCCGATGGCACAAAGAACGGACATGAGGCCGCACCGCTGGTGGTCGGCGATACGATGTACGTGGTCACGCCGTTCCCGGACATGCTGTTCGCGCTGGATCTGAGCAAGCCCGGCGCGCCGATCAAATGGACGTTCAAACCGAATCCATCGCCGATGGCGATCGGCAAGGCGTGTTGCGATACCGTTAATCGCGGCATGGTGTACGCGGACGGAAAGATCATCTACAACCTGCTCGATGATCACACAGTCGCGGTCGACGCCACGACCGGCAAACAGGCGTGGCGCACCAAGATGGGCAACGTCGAGAGTGGTGAAACGATGACGATGGCGCCACTGGCGGTCGGCGACAAGGTTTACGTCGGCGACAGCGGCGGCGAGATGGGGGTGCGCGGCTGGATCGCGGCGCTCGACGTCAAGACCGGCAAGCAGCTGTGGCGCGCGTACAGCACCGGCCCCGACAAGGACGTGCGCATCGGCAAGAATTTCAAACCGTATTATTCGTGGATGCAGGGCAAGAACCTCGGTGTTTCATCGTGGCCGGCCGGTATGTGGAAGCATGGTGGCGGCACGGTGTGGGGCTGGATTTCATATGATCCCGAAACCAATCTGATCTACTACGGCACGAGTAATCCCGGGCCCCGCGTGCCGGTGCAGCGCCCCGGCTACAACATGTGGACCAGCACCATCTTCGCGCGCGACGCCGATACCGGGATGGCGCACTGGGCCTATCAGACCACGCCGCACGACCGGTGGGACTATGACGCCGTCAATGAAGACATCCTGATGGATCTGAAGATCCACGGCAAGATGCGCAAGGTACTGGTGCACTTCGACCGCAACGCGTACGCGTATACGATCGACCGCACGACCGGCGAGGTGCTGGTCGCGGCACCGTTCGCGTACGAAAATTGGTCGCCCGGCATCAACATGAAGACCGGCATGCCGATCGTGAACAAGGCCAAGGAGCCAAAGCCCAACGTCGCGCTCAAGCACTTGTGTCCGCCTGACATCGGCGGCAAGGACTGGCAGCCGGCGGCCGCGTCGCCGCGCACCGGCTTGGTCTATGCCGACATCTTCAACATCTGCATGGACCTCGTCGATCACCGCGTCGGCTACATTCCGAGCACACCGTACGATGGCATGGAGATGCATCGCTATCCGGCGCCCGGCGGCAACCTCGGTGAGTTCATGGCGTGGAATCCTGCCACTGGCAAGAAGGTATGGTCGATCAAGGAAAAATACATGACGATGAGCGGCGTGCTGGCAACCGCGGGTGACGTCGTGTTCTACGGCACCGCGGACGGCTGGTTCAGGGCGGTTAACGCGTGGACCGGGAAAGTGCTGTGGTCGCAGAAGCTCGGTTCCGGAATCATCGGACAGCCGGTCACTTATCTCGGTCCGGATCACCGCCAGTACATCGCGATCGTGGCCGGTATTGGCGGCGCGGCAACGGTCAGGGCCGACAAGAAGGCCCTCCAGCTCGTCGGCTTCCCGGCCGGCGGCAATACCGTGTACGTGTTCTCGCTCGGCGGCAAATCGATCAGCTCCAGTCCCGCCAAGCTGACGACCGGAGGCAAGCCGCAGAAGAAGCACCTGCCGGCCAACAACAAAGAACATTGAGGTACGTGCAATGGACGTCTGCAGAACGTTCTACGGCGTGACGGTAATCGCATCGCTGCTGATGCTCAGTGCGTGCGGCCATTCCGAAGGCGGCAGCGTATCGGTGCAGCCGCAGAGTCTTCCGGCCGAAGGCACGATGAGTCAGGTGCCGGTCGGACAGCTTGCCGGCGCCGCCGCCGACACACTGGGTCCGACGATCAGCAATCCGTACGGCAGCAGCCCGCAGGCGATTCACGAAGGGCGTGCGCTGTACCTGAAGATGAACTGCGCCGGGTGCCACGGCTACGGCGCAAAGGGCAACATGGGGCCCGATCTGACGGACAAGTACTGGCGCTACGGTGGCGCACCCGCCAACGTTTACAAATCGATTTACGACGGACGGCCGAAAGGCATGCCGGCATGGGGACAGGCGATGCCACCCCAGGAAATCTGGAAGATTGTTGCCTACATCCAGTCGCTCGGCGGCACCGTGCCCGCCGGTGAATTTCAACGTTCGCAGGAGGGCGACGTCTCGGATACCCAGGTGGCGCCCGAAGTGACGAAAGCGCGGCGTGCGGCCGCCAATGCACGGAACGGATCGCAGCCGGCACCGCAACTGCAGCCTTCCCAGGCACAGCCTGAAGGGACCGGGCAATGACACCGGCGGCAGCGACGGTAGCGTCGAACGCGCGGGCGACGCGCATTCGGCGCAGGATGATGGTGGCGATTCCGGTACTGGCGCTCGCCAGCGGGCTGGCGCATGCCGAAGCACCAATGGCGTTTCTGCGTACCTACGGCCCGGCCGGCTATCCGGTCACTGCACTCGGGTGGGGGCTCGGCATCATCTCGGTTACCGTAGTCTTCATTATCGGCATTCTGCTGCTGGGCGCCATTTTCCACCGGCGCCGAAATATGTCGCGTGCGCCCGAAGCGCTTGCCGTCAATCGCGATGCGGGCGGCATGTCGTGGATCTATATCGGCGTCGGCATCTCGTCCGCGGTCCTGCTGGGCTGCATCGTATGGACGCTGGTCACGATAACGGCGATTGCGAGCCCGACCGGCACCAGCGCGCTGACCATTCACGTGATCGCGCATCAGTGGTGGTGGGAAGTGCACTACGTCACGCCTCATGGCCCCAGCTTCACGACCGCGAACGAAATTCACATCATGGTCGGCCAGCCGGTGCGGATCGAGCTGACCAGCGCTGACGTCATCCATTCATTCTGGGTGCCGCAGCTCGCCGGCAAAATGGATGTGATTCCGGGGCAGACCAACATCACGTGGCTGCAGGCCGACAAGCCGGGCATCTACCGCGGACAATGCGCGGTGTTCTGTGGCGCACAGCATGCGCACATGGCGCTGCAAGTCATCGTCGACAAGCCGAAACAGTTTCAGGCGTGGTGGAACCGGCAGGGCAAGCCGGCGCCTATGCCCCAATCGGCCGCCGCCCGCCGCGGACAAAAGGTGTTCGGCGCACGCTGCGCGGCGTGCCACACGGTGCGCGGTACCGGCGCCGGCGGCATCGTCGGACCCGACCTGACGCATCTGATGAGCCGGCACACGCTCGCCGCCGGCGTGCTGCCGAACAACCGCGGCAATCTGGCGGCGTGGATTTCGGACCCGCAGGGCATCAAGTACGGTTCGCGCATGCCCAACCTGATGCTGTCCCCGTCCGAGCTGTCGGTGGTGGTTGCCTATCTTGATACGCTGAAATAACGAGGTTCGATCGTGGAGACAACCGTCGAGACGCGCCGTGCACCGACCATCGCACGCGAGGATTCCGAGATAGAAGAAAAGCTGAGGAAATTGTGGGAGGCCAAGCCGGGCCTGGCCGGCTGGTTGTCGACCGTTGACCATAAGGAGATCGGCAAGCGCTACATCGTGACGGCGTTCATCTTCCTGCTGATCGGCGGCGTCGAGGCACTGGTGATGCGTGCGCAGCTGACCCAGCCCAATGAAACGCTGCTGTCGCCGGAAGCGTATGCGCAGTTGTTCACGATGCACGGCGCAACGATGATTTTTCTCTATTCGTTTCCAATCCTGTCCGGCATCAGCATCTATTTGTGGCCGCTGTTGTTCGGCGCACGCGATATGGCGCTGCCGCGGTTGAATGCCTATTCATACTGGGTTTATCTGCTGTCCGGCATTTTTCTGTACTGCAGCTTTCCGATCGCGCAGGCGCCGGACAACGGCTGGTTCAGTTACGTGCCGTACTCCGGCGTCGCGTTCAATCCCGGTATCAACATGGACGTGTATGCGCTGGGCATGGTGCTGCTCGGGGTATCGACCACGGTCGGTGCGACCAATTTCGTCGTCACGCTGTTCCGCATGCGCGCGCCCGGGATGTCGCTCAACCGCATGCCGATCCTGGTGTGGGGTACGCTCACCGCATCGGCCGCGAACCTGTTCGCGGTGCCGGCGGTCAGCCTGGCGTTTTTCCTGTTGTGGCTCGATCGCAATTTCGGTACGCATTTTTTTAACAGCACGACCGGCGGGCAGCCGCTGCTGTGGCAGCACCTGTTCTGGATGTTCGGCCACCCGTGGGTCTACGCGATCGTGCTGCCGGCCATGGCATTGGTGTCGGACGGCCTGCCGACGTTCTGCCGACGGCCGCTGGTGGGCTACACGGCGGTCGCCCTGAGCACCGTCGCGACGATGGTGCTCGGCTTCGGTGTGTGGGCACACCACATGTTTGCCACCGGGTTGCCGATGCTGTCGCTGTCGTTTTTCAGCGCGGCCAGCATGATCATCGTCATTCCAAGTGCGGTAGCGGTGTTCGCGTGGGTCGCAACGATCTGGACCGGCCGCCCGGTGTTCACGACCGCGTTCCTGTATTTCGCCGGATTCGTGTTGTTGTTCGTGATCGGCGGCGTATCCGGATTTATGACGGCGGCGGTGCCGTTTGATCGCGAACTCACTCACACCTATTTCGTCGTCGCTCATCTGCACTACGTCATCGTGGGCATCAACGTGTTCCCGGTGATCGGTGCCATTTATTACTGGTTTCCTAAGATGACCGGACGCATGCTGAACGAGCGCCTCGGACGCTGGAATTTCTGGATCACGTTCATCGGCTTCAATCTCGGCTTCTTTCCGATGCACATCCTCGGCATCCTGGGGATGCCGCGGCGCATCTACACCTATCCCGGCGGCATGGGCTGGAGCACCCCGAATCTCGTCGTCACGATCGGCGTCGGCATCTTCGCGTTCGGTGTGCTGATGTTCGTGTTCAATGTCGTGCGCAGCCTGAAGCACGGTCGCCGCGCCGGTCCCAATCCGTGGGATGCAGCGACGCTGGAGTGGGCCACCTCGTCGCCGCCGCCGCCGTACAATTTTGCAGTGATTCCGGAAGTGCAGAGCCGCTATCCGCTGTGGGAAGATCGGCTTCAGGAGGAACCGGCGCGTACCGTGGTGAACGAAGGCTACCGACTCGATCACGGACGTGAAACGGTGGGCACGACCGTGCTGGATGCGGAACCCGACGTGATCCTCAAAATGCCGGAGGACAGTTATGCGCCGCTGATCTCGTCGCTGGCACTGGCGGTGCTGTTTTCCGGCTTGCTGGTGCATTTCTGGTGGACGGCCGTCGCCGGCGGGATCATCGTGCTCTTTTCCGTCGTCTACTG
>JBDZVW010000447.1:0-2383 GCA_040255885.1 Betaproteobacteria bacterium | reverse complement strand
TTGCGCCCTGCAAGGCCGTGATGAATCCCGGCGCGAAAACTTCTACGCCGCCTGCTTTTCCATCTCCGCACTGTAACGCCCGAAGCACGCCGCGCTGTTGAGCTTCGCGCGCAGCACGAGCAGCTTCTGCGCCGCCGGCACATTCGCGGCCTGGCCCTTCCACGCGCCAAGCGCCGGTGCCTGCAATGCGCGCCCGTACGAAAACGACAGCGGCCACGGCAGGGATTTGTAGCGCGCGTTCATGTCGTTCAGATGCGCGGTGGCAAGCTCGTCGTTCTGACCGCCCGACAGGAACACGACACCGGGCACAGCCGCCGGCACGGTGCGCTTCAGGCATGCAACAGTGGCATCCGCCACTTCGGTCACACTCGCCTGCTTCGCGCATTTCGTTCCGGCAATCACCATGCTCGCCTTCAGGATCATGTGCTCGACGCGCACGCGCTGCTGGTAGAGCGCGTGGAACACCGTGATCAGCGTGCGCTCGGTCACGTCGTAGCAGCGCTCCAGCGTATGGTCGCCGTCCATGATCACTTCCGGTTCGACGATCGGCACGATCCCGGCCTCCTGGCACAGCGCGCTGTAGCGCGCCAGCGCATGCGCATTCGCGCCGATGCAGTAATCGCTTGGAATGTCGCGGCCGATGTTGATCACCGCGCGCCATTTGGCAAACGTCGCGCCGAGGGTCTTGTATTCCGCCAGACGCTCGCGCAGGCCATCGAGGCCTTCGGTGACCTGTTCGCCCGGCGCAGCGGCAAGCTGTTTCGCGCCCTTGTCGACCTTGATGCCGGCGAGGATGCCGTGCTTTTTCAGCACCTGCGGAAACGGCGTGCCGTCGGCGGTCGCCTGGCGGATGGTCTCGTCGTAAAGAATCATGCCGCTGATGTACTCGGACAGCCCGGCCGGAGTAATCAGCAGATCGCGGTAGGCGCGGCGGTTCTCCACCGTCGATTCGACGCCGATGGTATCGAAGCGCTTCTTGATGGTACCGGTGCTCTCGTCGATGGCGAGAATGCCCTTGCCGGGCGCAACCATCGCGGCCGCGGTTGTCGAGAGTTCGCGTTCAAACATGTTTCGTCTCCTGTAACATGGCGTTGACTGACATTACTCGTTTCATATTGGGCGACGATCCGAATCCGCGTGTGAACACGGGACTTCGGAAAATTTCTGCAAACGCAGTACTGGTCTGACCTCAATTCGCGCAGCTTGCTCCCGCCGCACTGCGTACCTCCAGCGCGGCAACCGCCGGCAACGTCTTGCCTTCGAGAAACTCAAGGAAGGCGCCGCCACCGGTGGAAATGTACGACAGCTGGTCGGTAATCCCGTATTTCGCCACTGCCGCCAGCGTGTCGCCGCCACCGGCGATGGTGAAGGCGTCGGACTTCGCGATCGCGCGCGCCAGCCGCTCGGTGCCGTGCGAAAACTGTTCGATCTCGAACACGCCCACCGGGCCGTTCCAGACAATCGTGCCCGCTTCGGCGATGATGTCGTCGAGACGCTCGCCGGTGAGCGGCCCGATGTCGAGAATCAGATCATCCGGGGCCACATCGGCAACATTCTTCAGCGTGGCCCGCGCGGCGTCCGACAATTCCTTGCCACACACCACGTCGACCGGCACCGGCACTTCGCCGCCGCGGGCCGCGCACGCGGCCATGACATCCTTCGCCTCCTGGACCAGATCCGGTTCCGCCAGCGACTTGCCTACCGGATGACCCGCCGCGAGAATGAACGTATTCGCAATGCCGCCGCCGACGATCAGGCGATCGACGCGGGAAGCCAGCGTCTTGAGCACCGTGAGCTTGGTCGAAACCTTGGAGCCGGCAACGATCGCCACCAGCGGCCGCGCCGGATTCTCCAGTCCACGACCCAGCGCGTCGAGCTCGGCGGCGAGCAGCGGTCCGGCACAGGCTACCGGGGCGAAACGCGCAACGCCATGAGTTGAAGCTTCGGCGCGGTGCGCGGTGCCGAATGCATCCATCACATAGATGTCGCATAGCGCCGCCATTTTCTGCGCCAGCGCGTCATCGTCCTTTTTCTCGCCCTTGTTGAAACGCACGTTCTCGCACAGCACCGCGGCACCCGGCGCGACGTCGAGACCGCCGCCGTCCAGCCAGTCCTTCGCCAGCGGCACATCGCGTCCCAGCAATTCACTCAGGCACCGCGCCACCGGCGCCAGCGACAGCGCCGCGTCGTATTTCCCTTCCGCCGGCCGCCCGAGATGCGACATCAGCATCACCCGCGCCCCGGCATCGAGCGCATGCCGGATGCCCGGCAGCGCAGCGCGGATGCGCGTGTCGTCCGCAACTGCGCCATCCTTCAGCGGCACGTTGAAATCTTCCCGGATCAGGACACGCTTGTCCTTCAGATCCAGGTCGGTCATTTTCTT
>JBDZVW010000097.1:0-8891 GCA_040255885.1 Betaproteobacteria bacterium | reverse complement strand
AGATAAAAGATCATGAAGAAACCGGCTTCCTTCCAGATCGTCACGATCATCAGCGAGCCCAGCACGGTATGCGGGTCGCCCAGCCAGTTGTGTCCGCGCCATCCGAACAGTCCGGCGATCTGGTCGATCAGGCCGTAGTCCGGCGTGTAGAAGAACAGCCAGATGTTGGCCACCGCGATCATCGGCAGTACGGTCGGGGTGAAGTACGCCATGCGTACCAGCGCGCGTCCGCGTATCTTGCCGTTCACCCATACCGCCATCAGCAGCGCGAGCGCGATCGACGCCGGCACCGTGCCCAGCGCGTAGATGAAATTGTTCCACAGCGCCTGCCAGAATATCGGATCCTCGATCATCGACTGATAGTTTTCGAGACCGATGAACGGCGGCGGGCGGCCGGCGCGTGCGGTGGCGAAGACGCTCTGGATCGCGGTGCCGACGGTCGGGTAGTAGGTGAATCCGATCAGCAGCACCATCGCCGGCAACAGCAGCAGCCAGCCGTGGATGTGAATGGTGGAGCGGCGCATTACAAATCTGCTCAGAAAATGTTTGATCGAGGAGAATGCATTGGACGCACTGAAATCCCCCCACCCCCCCTTTTACAAAGGGGGGCGAGGAAGTAGCTCGCTCGTTGCATTCGACCAGCACCGACTCCATCCCCTCTTTGACAAAGGGGGGCAAGGGGGGATTTCTTCGGCGATCGCACCTTGGGAGCGCATTTGTTCACTACCGACTGTAAGGCAACGTGACGGTTCATCACCGATACCGGCGCAATATCCGGTCCGCAGTATGTTGCGCCTCTTTCAATGCATCGGCCGGCGTTTCCTTCCCCGTCAGTGCCGCCTGGATCGCGTCGTTCAGTGTCTTGGTCACACGTTCGTTGTCATGAGTTGACAATGTCCTGACCGAGTACTGCAGTTGGTCGCGCGCCACTGCCGCTGCCGGGAAGCCGGCGACGTGTTTTTCCATCTCGGGTGTTTTCCATGCTGCCGGTGTGACCGCGATATAGCCGGTTTTCATGCTCCATTGCGCGGCCTGGTCGGGCGCAGTCATCCATTTGATGAACTTGATCGCGGCAGCCTGCTGCGCCGGCGTGCTTTTCTTGAAGATATGGAAATTGGCGCCGCCGGTCGGACTGCCGCGGTGCTTGTGCTTTGGAATCATCGCGACGCCGAACGGAAACGGCGCGTGCTTCTTGACGTTCGTCAGGTTGCCGGTGGTGGTCCACATGATGGCGGTGCGGCCTTCGAAGAAATCCTTCGGCGTGGTGCCCCACTCGACAATGCCGGGCGGCGTGATTTTGTACTTGCGGCCGAGATCGACCCAGTACTGCAGTGCCTCGGCCACCTTCGGGTTGTCGAAATAAGTCTTGTCGCCGGCGCTGTTCATCAGCAGCACGTCGTTCGCCGTCGTCAGGCACTGGAACAACCAGTACGGGAAACTGGTTGACGGGATTTCGATCGCCCACTGCGTGACGTTGCCGGACGCATTTTTGCGGGTCAGTTTCTTGCCCATCGTCACGATATCGTCCCAAGTCTGTGGCGGCTGGTTCGGATCGAGCCCGGCTTTCTTGAACGCATCTTTGTTCCAGTACATCACCACCGTCGAACGCTGAAACGGGATGCCCCACACGTGGCCCCCGGTTTCGAGATTTTTCATCAGCGCCGGGAAAAAATCTTTCATCCATTTCTTGTCCGTGGCGCTTTTGGCGATGCCGTCGATCGGCAGAATGGCGTCCTCGTCGATCAGCGTGAACAGTTCGGTCGAGCCCAGTACCGCGATCTGCGGCGGCTGGCCGCTTTTCATTGCGGTGAGCGCCTTGACCAGTGTTTGCTGATAGGTGCCGGCATAAATCGGCTTGATATGGATGTCGGGATTCGCCTTCTCGAAGTCGGCGACCATGCCATCGATGATCTTCGTGATCGGCCCGCCGACCGCGACCGGGTAGTACAGTGTGAGATCGACCGGGCTGGCCGCGATAGCAGCGCCGCTGACCATGGCGGCAGCCAGTGCGCCGCCCAGCCACTTGGTGACAGACCGAAATTCTGAAAAACGCAGTTTCATTGAGGATATCCTCCCGTTGCCGGCATTTCCGCAGGTCATGCCGGTTATTTATCGTGTCGCTCGGTCCGGCTTCTTTCTCGCAACGGAGAAGAAGCCGGACAAAACCACATGCGGGTTATTCGACCGCGATCCGTCCTTTCAATGCTGATACCGCCGCAGAATCCGCTTCGCTTCGTTCTGTGCGTCCTTCATCGCCTGGGCCGGTGTCTTCTTGCCGGTCAGCGCCGCCTGGATGCCATCGTTGAGCGCCTTGGTAACACGCTGGTTGTCATGCGTTGACAGCTCGGCGACCGAGTACTGCAGTTGGTCACGTGCGACTGCCGCTGCCGGGAAGCCGGCAACGTATTTTTCCATCTCCGGTGTTTTCCATGCCGCTGGCGTGACTGCGACGTAGCCGGTTTCCATGCCCCACTGCGCGGCGCGTTCCGGCGCAGTCATCCATTTGATGAATTTCACCGCCGCGGCCTTCTGTTCCGGCGAGCTCTTCTTGAAGATGTAGAAATTGCCGCCGCCGGTCGGGCTGCCGCGGCGCTTGTGCTTCGGGATCATCGCGACGCCGAACGGGAACGGCGCGTTCTTCTTGACGTTCGTCAGGTTGCCGGTGGTGGTCCACATGATCGCGGTGCGGCCTTCGAAGAAGTCCTTCGGCGTCGTACCCCATTCGATGATGCCGGGCGGCATGATCTTGTACTTGCGACCGAGGTCGGCCCAGTACTGCAGCGCTTCGATCACTTTCGGATTGTCGAAATAGGTCTGGTTGCCGGCGCTGTTCATGAGTAGCACGTCGTTGGTCGTCGTCAGGCACTGGAACAGCCAGTACGGGAAGCTCGTCGATGGAATCTCGATGCCCCACTGGCTGACGTTGCCGGACGCGTCCTTCTTCGTCAGCTTTTCGCCCATCTTTACCAGCTCATCCCAAGTCTCGGGCGGCTTGTTCGGATCGAGCCCTGCCTTCTTGAACGCGTCCTTGTTCCAGTACATCACCACCGTCGAGCGCTGGAACGGAATCCCGTAGACGTGGCCGCCGGTTTCGCTGTTCTTCATGAACGCCGGAAAAAATCCCTTGATCCATTGCTTGTCGGCGGCGCTTGTCGCGATGCCGTCGATCGGCACGATCGCATCCTGGTCGATCAGCGTGAACAGGTCGGTCGACAGCAGCACCGACAATTGCGGCGGCTGGCCGCTTTTCGTCGCGGTGAGCGCCTTCACCAGCGTTTCCTGGTAGGTGCCGGCGTAGATCGGCTTGATGTGGATGTCCGGATTGGCTTTCTCGAAATCTGAAGTCATGCCGTCGATGATCTTGGTGATCGGACCGCCGACCGCGACCGGGTAGTACAGCGTGAGCTCGACCGGCGTAGCGGCGACAGCAGCGCTGCTGACTACGGCGGCAGCCAGCGCGCCGCCCAGCCACCCGGCGATCGGCCGCAATTTCGGACAACGCAGTTTCATGGTGATTCTCCTTTTGTTGTAGACGGGATGCCGCGTGCTACGAGACCTTACTCCACCGCGCTGATCATGGCCGGCGCCTTGCGCGGCTCGGTGCGCCGGCCGCTTGCCGCGTCGAACCGGTGCACTGCCTGGGGCGGCCACGCCAGCCCGACTTCGGCGCCGACCGCCAGCTCGACGCGCCCTTGCGCGCGCACCACGACCGGCTCCGTTCCGAGCACACAGGCGATGATCGAATCGGCGCCGAGATATTCGATGGCGGTAACCTGTGCCGCCACGCCGCCGCCGGGCACGATGGTGATGTCTTCCGGGCGCACGCCGATCAGCGTGCCGTCGTCCGTGCCGGTGGCGAGTGCGTGCGCGGCAGTGGCCGGGATGTGCGACAGGTCGATGATGTTCATCGGCGGCGTGCCGATGAAGCGCGCCGCGAACACGGTTGCCGGATGTGCGTAAAGCCCGGCCGGCGGTGCGTCCTGCTCGACGTGGCCACCATTGAGCAGGATCACCTGGTCGGCCATGCTCATCGCTTCAGTCTGATCGTGCGTGACGTAGACCATCGTGATGCCGAGTTTCTGCTGCAGCGCGCGGATCTCGCGCCGCATCTCGTTGCGCAACTGAGCATCCAGGTTGGACAGCGGCTCGTCCATCAGGCACACCGGCGTCTGCGCGATGATCGCGCGGCCCAGGGCAACACGCTGCTGCTGGCCGCCGGACAGTTGCGACGGCTTGCGTTCGAGCAACTGATCGAGTCCCAGCAACTCGGCGATACGCTGCAGCCGCGCTGCGCGCTCCGCCGCCGGCACCTTGCGTACCTTCAGGCCGAACACCAGATTTTCGCTGACCGACAGATGAGGAAACAGCGCGTAGGACTGGAATACCATCGACACCCGGCGCCTTGCCGGCGGATCGAAGGTGACGTCGCGCCCGCCGATCAGGATGCGGCCGGAATCGGCGGTCTCCAGGCCGGCGATCAGCCGCAGCGTCGTCGATTTGCCGCAGCCGGACGGGCCGAGCAGGACCACCAGGCTTCCGGCACGCACTTCAAAGCTGACGGTATCGACCGCCTTCGTTGCGCCCCATCCCTTGCAGACCTGCTGTACGGAGATTTCGGACAACGTTGCCTCCTTCGGCCGGGCTCGCGTACCCGGCCGCGTGTCAGCTAAAGATACTATAGACCATACGTTTAGTGCAATCTACATCGGCCCGTGGACTTTGACGGGAAGCCGTGTGGTGCCGGAGAGCGATCATCGCAGCGTTTATAATGGCAACGATAAGCAGGATACGGCAGCGGTCCTTCGGGAATCTGATGAGCAAGTTCGTCGTTTTCGTCATTATTGTGATGCTGGTGCTGTGGGCGTTCAAGGTGCCGCAGCGGTGGTCGCGCAGCCATGCCGGCCGCGCCCGGCATGGCGGGCATCGCACGCCCGTCGCCGAGACGATGGTGCGCTGTGCGCAGTGCGGCGTCTATGTGCCGCAAAGCGAAGGAGTGGCGGCCGGCGGCAGGACTTTTTGCAGCCAGGAACATCGCAAGCGCTATCTGAGCGAATCGTGAATTACGCTTATCGCAACGCGATGGCCGATATCGCGGCGAACCCCGGCGCAACGGCGGCGGCCGACGGCGAAATGCCCGGGAGCGGCCCGTGGCGCCTGCTGTTCCTGTTCAATCTCTACCGCCTCGCCGCAGCGACGCTGCTGCTGGTTGCGGCGGAACTGTTCAGCGACACCATTTCGCTGGGATCGCAGGATCATCGTCTTTATTTTTACACGACGGCCGCCTACGTCGTGTTCAGCGTCGCGTGCTTCCCGCTGATTGCGATGTGCCGCAGTGCGTCGCAACTGCTGAGCCTGCAAGTCGGCGCCGACGTGCTGTTCATTTCGCTGCTGATGTTCGCCAGCGGCGGCGTGTCCAGCGGCATCGGACTGCTGCTGCTGACGACGCTGGCCGGCGCCGGCCTCATCAGCCGCGGACGGCTGACGCTGTTCTATGCCGCGGTCGCGTCGATCGCGGTGCTGCTCGAACACAGCTATGAAGTGCTGCAGTCGGATGCATCGAGCGCGCAGTACCTGCAGGCGGCGCTGCTGTGCATCGGTTATTTCGCCACCGCGTGGGTGGCGCACGTGCTGGCGCGCTATGCGGTCGCCAGCGAGGCGCTTGCTGCGCGGCGCGGGATTGACATGGCCAATCTGGCGGAGATCAACGAGCGCATCATCGGCGACATGCGCGACGGGGTGCTGGTGGCGGATGATCGTGGTGTGGTGCGGCAGTTCAATCGCCAGGCGGCGACGATGCTGCAGCCATTGTGTGCGACGCCGCCCGCCGTCGGCGTGCTGCTCGGCGAATGCGTGCCCGCGCTGGCCGACGCGCTCGACCAGTGGCGTCGCCAGGCGGAATCCGCCGATCAGGACCGCAGCGTTCAGGTGGGCGATGCGCTGGGCGCGAGCTTCGTGTCGGTGGGGCGCAGCCGCAACGACAGCGTGGTGATCTTCCTCACCGACATCCGGCGCGCGCGCGCCGAGGTGCGGCAGATGAAGCTGGCGGCGATGGGCCATCTGAGCGCCAACATCGCGCACGAAATCCGCAATCCGCTGGGCGCGATCAGCCACGCCGGCGAATTGCTGCAGGAAGAAGCCGCGCTCGGCGACGACGCGCAGCGCCTGCTGCGCATCATCCACGACAACACGCGGCGGCTCGAGCGCATCGTGCAGGACGTGCTCAAGGTCGACCGCCGTGACACCGCCCACCGCGAGGTCTTTTCGGTGTGCGACTATCTGAACACCTTCGTCGCGCAGTTTTGCGAGATCGAAAAAATTCCGCGGTCGATATTCGTGATCGACCGCTACGCGGAGCCCATGGTGGATTTCGACCGCAGCCACCTCAATCAGGTGATGTGGAACCTGTCGCGCAATGCGCTGCGGCACTGCCGGCGCGGCCCCGCCAGCATCCGCATCGCGGTGAACGCGTCGGCGGCCGCGAATACGGTAAAATTGGATGTCATGGATGACGGCCCCGGCGTTCCGGCCGCTGCGCGCAGCCAGCTGTTCGAGCCGTTTTTCACGACCGCCGCCGGCGGCACCGGACTCGGCCTGTACATCGCGCGCGAAGTTTGCGCGGCCAACGATGCCACGCTCGAGTTCGTCGAAACGCCGCGCGGCGCGCAATTCACGATTCAGTGCAAGGGGGGAGGGCATGGATAAGGGACGCGTTCTGATTGTTGACGACGAGGCCGACATACGCGACCTGTTGAGCATGACGCTCACCCGCATGGGCCTCGACGTGGCGTGCGCCGCCAGTGAATTCGAAGCGGTGCGGATGCTGCAGAAGCATCCGTTCGACCTGTGTCTGACCGACATGCGGCTGCCCGACGGCGATGGCCTGCACCTGCTGGAGCATATCGCGCGCGACTATTCCAGCACGCCGGTCGCCGTCATCACCGCGTTCGGCAACACCGAAAACGCGGTCGCTGCGCTCAAGGCCGGTGCCTTCGATTATCTGGCGAAGCCGGTCGCGCTCCATCAGTTGCGCACGCTGGTGCATTCCGCGCTCAAGCTGCCGCGGGCGAGCCAGCCGCAGCGGCCGGCGCCGCGTGAAGCGGACGGGCGTTCGCCGCTGATCGGCGATTCGCAACTGATGCGCCAGACGCGGGCAATGATCGAGCGCCTGGCGCGCAGCCAGGCGCCGGTGCAGGTCAACGGCGAATCCGGCAGCGGCAAGGAGCTGGCGGCGCGGCTGATCCACGCCAGCAGCCCGCGCCGCGATGGCCCGTTCGTCGCCGTCAACTGCGGCGCGATCCCGGAAAATCTGATGGAAAGCGAGTTCTTCGGCTACCGCAAGGGCGCGTTCACCGGCGCCGAAAGCGACCGCGACGGCTTCTTCCAGGCGGCCAGCGGCGGCACGCTGTTTCTCGATGAAGTGGCGGATCTGCCGGTGCAGATGCAGGTCAAGCTGCTGCGCGCGATCCAGGAGAAAAAAGTGCGCAAGGTGGGATCGACGGCCGAAGAGCACGTAGACGTGCGCATCATCAGCGCCACGCACCGCAACCTCGGCGTGGCGGTGCGCGACGGCAAATTCCGCCAGGACCTCTACTACCGGCTCAACGTGATCGAGCTCAGGATGCCGGCGCTGCGCGAGATGCGCGAGGACATCCCGGCGCTGGCAGCGGCAATCCTGCACCGGCAGGCGGCCGCGCAGCAGATGGCAGAGCCGCAGATCACGCCGGCGGCGCTGGCGGCGCTCGCCGAGTACGATTTCCCGGGCAACGTGCGCGAGCTGGAGAACATCCTGGAGCGCGCGTTGGCGCTGGCGACCGGCCCGATGATCGACGTGCGCGACCTGGTGCTCGAAAAACGCGCGATCAGCCCCGACAACAGCGCCGACTATTCGACGCTGCCGCTGCAGGAGCATCTCGACCACGTCGAACGCGAGGCGATCCTGAAGGCGCTCGAGAAAACGCGCTACAATCGTACCGCGGCGGCAAAGCTGCTCGGCATCACATTCCGCGCGCTGCGCTATCGCATGGAGCGTCTGGAGATCAATTGAAGCGGATCGCTGCGGCCGTCCGGCTGCTGTCGCCGCGGAACGCGCGCGATGCCGATTGACGCCGACGGGCTGCTGCGCGGCGTCCGCTACCTGGCATCCCCGAACTGCGACGAGCGTCCCGACGGCTGCCGCATCGAGCTGCTGGTGATCCATGCGATCAGCCTGCCGCCCGGACAATTCAGCGGCGACGCCGTGGCCGATCTCTTCACCAACCGGCTCGATCATGATGCGCATTCGTATTTCGCCGGCCTGCGCGGCCTGAAGGTGTCGGCTCATTTCTTCATCCGGCGCGACGGCGGGCTGATCCAGTTCGTGCCGTGCGGCCGGCGCGCGTGGCATGCGGGTGTGTCGAGCTGGCGCGGACGCGAAAACTGCAATGATTTTTCGATCGGTATCGAGCTCGAAGGTACCGACGAGCAGCCGTTCACCGACGATCAGTATCGCGTGCTGGCGGCGTTGACCGTCGAATTGCAACGCGCGTATCTGATCCGCGACATCGCCGGCCACAGCGACGTCGCGCCCGGCCGCAAGACCGATCCGGGGCCGTGCTTCGACTGGGCGCGTTACCGGAAGCTGATCAGCTGAACCGCCGAGGCGCCAAGGATGCCAAGAAGGGCGAGAACAAAAACGATAACCGCAGAGGCGCAGAGACGCAGAGGAAACGCAGAGAAAGGCTATAACCGCAAAGGGACGCAAAGGAAAACCAAATCAGAAGTTCTTTGCGGCTTTTCTTTGCGCCTTCGCGCCTTGGCGGTTACAGCTTCTTTCACCGTCGCGCCGCAGCAAAAAAATTTCGATTACGCTCTTGCATTCCCGAAAATCGACTACTAGAATTAGCCCAATCCTG
>JBDZVW010000446.1:0-2408 GCA_040255885.1 Betaproteobacteria bacterium | reverse complement strand
ATCTGCTGCGGCGCCAGCGCGCCCAGTGCGCCGCGCGCCGGATCCTTCAGATCGATGATGTCGGCGCCGCCGGCAAGCGCGATGCGCGCCTCGGCCGCCGACGTGACGCTGGCGAGCAGGCGCGTCATGCCGGCCGCACCGCGTGTCCGGCCCGATGCGCGGCGATTTTCTGCATCAGCCAGTCCCATGCTTCGCGTTCGGCATCACCGGCAGTCTTGTCGATCGCGATCGTCAGATAGGCGATTTCGGCATCGATTTTTTCGCGCGGCAGCATATCGAGGCGGCTCACCAGCACGGCCGCTTCGATCACCGCCGCCTGCGCGCGGTTGAAGCCGCGAAACGGCTTGTGATTTACACGCTGCGCGACGCGGCACAGCAGCCGCGGACGCAGCGCATCGTCCTCGATGCGTTCGAGCCGCAACTCGTCATGAGCGAGCGCCGCATCGAGCCGCATGCATTGAATGGTGGCCGCCGGCACCAGCGGCCAGTCGCGGCGGCCGGTGAGGCAGCCAGCGAAAATGCGCACGTCGTCACAGTAGTTGACCACCGCGACGCCGGTCGCGGTCACGTTGTCGAGCGTGGCCGACGGGCGGAACGGCGCCAGCACCGTCAGACCCTGCTGCTGTTCGCGGATGCCCATCGGCGCAATGTGCGCCTGGCCGGCGGTGGAAATGGTCGTAATGATGGTTTCGCGGATCATCGTCTGGAGCGGGATGCGGCCAGCGTGGGGCCGGCCGGTGCATAGGCGAGCTTGTCGGTTTCAGCACGTTTTACCGCGCAGCCCCAGCCGAGCTCGCTGTCCTGCGCGTAGCGCTTGCCGAGCTGCCATGCGATCTGCGCGCGCGCCAGTTCGACACCGAGATAGAACGCGTGCGGTGCATCATTTTCGACTTTCAGATGCGGGAACAGCTCGAACGGATCGGTGGCGCGGGCAAGCCCGTCGCGGTTGAAGACATGGATGCCGGCGGAGCTGATTCTGATACGGTAGCTCGGATCCTTGACTGCCGCGGCGAGCTCCGCGATCTCTTCCGGCGATTCCAGGAACGGTTTCATTTCATGCAGCGCCGCGAGCTCGCCGGTATAGCCTTTCGGCAACGCGTGCTCCGCTTTCGCCGCAAACATCAGGCGGCGTGCAACATCTATTTCACGGACGGATGCACGACAGTGCGGACTTACTTCTGTAGTCAGTATGGCGCCAATGTTCAACTCCGAGCAGATACCCAGCAGCAGCGTATTGACGCCGGCGGTATCGGCTTCGGTAAGTTCGGTCAGGTTGCCGATGCCCATCATGATCGGAACTTCCGGCGCGCGCCGGCGCAGTTCGGCGTAGCGCACCAGCGAAGCGGCGAAACCGAAGTGGATCGGTTCCAGCACCGGGTCCGCTAAAAATCGTCTGTTGCGTTGCGTCATAACGGCTGCCGCACGCAGCAGCGAATCAAGGTCGTGCGGCTGCTCCGGAATCAGGATCGGTGTTGCCGCCACTTCGTCGGCAATCCACAGCGTTTTTTCAGTCAGACTCAGCAGGTAGTCGGCGCCGGCGCGTCCGCCGCGCAGCAGATCGTCGGGCTCGAGCGAATCGACGCTGACCTGCAATCCGTCGGCCTTCAGGGCGCGTACCGCGTCTTCCAGGTGCGTGAACGGCGTATCCGGCAGGCATCCGAGGTCGATCACGTCCGCACCGTCGTCACGGTAGCGCCGCGCGCGCTGCACGATCGCCGCCACGTCGCGCGTCGGCGCATCGACGATTTCGGCGAAGATCAGCACGTCATGGCGCGACAGGTCGGGCGCCTTGCCCTTGCGCCCAAAATACTGTGGCAGATCTTTCAGCTCGTCGGGACCGCGCACCACCGGCACGCCGTAATGGCGCGACAGCATGTCCAGGTCGCCGCGCACCCGGCCCGGCAGCATGATGCGGTTGGCGCCCTTTGCATCCGGCAGCCGGCGGCGGATCAGATCGGCCGTCATCAGCGCCGCGACGCTGACGCCGATCTGCAGCACTTCATACGTGAATTCGGTGGCCTGCATGCCTTCCAGCACCCGGTGCAGGCTTTTTTCGGCAAGCTTGCCGGTCAGGAACAGAATGTGTTCAGGCATCGTCCGGGGCCGTGGTTGCGCAGCGGGCGATTCAGGCACGGCACCGTTGCGGCGTAACCGCCTGCGGACGTGAGGCAGCGGGTGACGCGTGGTGCTCCCGCTTGTTACCGTCGCTCATTCGCGTCGCAGCTACGCTGGCGCGGCGGTCGGCGCGACCGCCGCGCCAGCGCCGGGATGGCCGCTGCAGAAGACGTCAACGCGCTATCCGCCATCGCGCGCAGATACTTATGCCCCGCTGTCCTGCTGCGCGCCTTCCGCGAGCATGCCGGGTCCGGGATGCGGTTCGCGAATGCCGAGGCGCTTCATCTTGCGGT
>JBDZVW010000445.1:0-2412 GCA_040255885.1 Betaproteobacteria bacterium | reverse complement strand
AATTCTTCTTCCAGCGCCATCACCAGTTCCACGGTGTCCAACGAGTCCGCACCGAGATCGTTGACGAACGATGACTCGTTCTTGACGTCGGCTTCGTTCACGCCGAGTTGCTCAGCGACGATTTTCTTGACACGTTGCTCGATGTTTTCCATTACTTCCCCTTCGTTCTTCAGGATGGATAATCCAGTTAGGAGTGCCGCACGCCGCCGCCTGCGCGGCCGAAAGCGACGCTATTCTACCAAATTTGCCATAACGGCAATATCGCAGGGCAACAAATCCTCTCAGTTCATGTACATACCGCCGTTGACGTGCAATGTGCAGCCGGTGATGTAGCCCGCTTCGGGGGTCGCGAGAAACGCGACTGCCGCCGCGATGTCGTCGGGCGTGCCGAGACGGCCCAGCGGAATCTGCCCGATCATCGCGCTGCGCTGCGCGTCGGGCAGCGTACGCGTCATGTCGGTGTCGATGAATCCCGGCGCGATGCAGTTGACCGTGATGTTGCGGCTGCCGACTTCGCGCGCCAGCGATTTGCTGAAGCCGACGACGCCGGCCTTGGCCGCCGCGTAATTGACCTGCCCCGCATTGCCGGTCGCTCCGACCACCGACGTGATGTTGATGATGCGCCCGAAACGCGCTTTCATCATGCTGCGCAATACCTGCTTCGACAGGCGGTAAACCGATTTGAGGTTGGTCGACAGAATATCGTCCCATTCCTCTTCCTTCATGCGCAGCAGCAGATTGTCGCGCGTGATCGCGGCGTTGTTGACCAGGATCGCGATATCGCCGAATTCGGACGCGATATGTTCCAGCACCTGGTCGATCTGCGCTGCGTCGTTCACGTTCATCGCGACGCCGCCACCGTGCAATCCGGCCGACGCAAGTGCCGCACTGATTGCCGCGGCGCCCTGCGCGCTGGTGGCGGTACCGATCACCGTCGTTCCCTGCCGCGCCAGCTTCAATGCAATCGCCGCCCCGATACCGCGTGACGCACCGGTGACCAGGGCAATTTTCTGATCAGGCATCGGCGCCCATCCTCAGCGATTCCAGCGCCTGCTCCAGCGATTGCGCATCGGCCACGGCCAGTCCCTGCAGACTGTCGTCGATGCGCCGCGTCAGTCCGGCCAGCACCTTGCCCGGCCCGCATTCGGCGACATGAGTGACACGCTGCGCCGCGAGGTAGCGAATCGTCTCGACCCAGCGCACCGGATTGCACGCCTGGCGTGCCAGCGCGTCGCGGATTTTTTCCGGATCAGTCTGCACCGCCACGTCGACGTTATTGACGACCGGAATTTGCGGTGCCGTAACGGCCACGTCGGCGAGATAGGCCGCCAGCCGCTCCGCCGCCGGTTTCAGCAACGAAGAATGAAACGGTGCGCTGACCGGCAGCATCACCGCGCGCCTGGCACCGCGTGCCTTGGCCGCGGCGGCGGCCCGTTCGACCGCCGCCTTGTGGCCGGCGATCACCACCTGGTTGGGCGCGTTGAAGTTGACCGGCTCGACCATTTCGATGGCGCCGTCGCGGGCGTCGGCGCAGGCGGCGCGCACCGCTTCGTCGTCGAGCCCGAGCACCGCTGCCATCGCGCCGGTGCCATGCGGCACCGCGTCCTGCATCGCCTGCGCGCGAAACCGCACCAGCGGCACCGCGTCACGAAACGCCAGCGCGCCGGCCGCCACCAGCGCCGTGTACTCGCCCAGACTGTGGCCGGCGACCAGTGCCGGCCGCGGCCCGCCGGCCGCGATCCATGCGCGGTAAACGGCGTAGCCGGCAGTCAGCATCACCGGCTGCGTATTAATGGTCGAGTTGAGCGCGTCGGCGGGCCCCTCTTCGACCAGCTTCCATAAATCCTCGCCCAACGCATCGGACGCCTCGGCAAATGTGTCGCGTACCGTTTTCGAATCGCTGAACGCCTGCATCATGCCGGTGGACTGTGAGCCCTGTCCCGGAAAAACCAATGCCAATTTCATCGCTGCTTCCTCACCATTTCGCCAGCACGGCGCCCCACGTGAAGCCGCCGCCCACCCCTTCCATCAGCACATGCTGCCCGTCGCGGATGCGGCCGTCGCGTACCGCCTCATCGAGCGCCAGCGGGATCGACGCCGCCGACGTGTTGGCATGGCGATCGACCGTGGTCACCACCTTTTCCATGCTCATGCCGAGCTTTTTCGCCGTCATCTGGATGATGCGGATGTTCGCCTGGTGCGGAATCAGCCAGTCGATGTCGGCTTTCTGCAGGCGATTGGCCGCCAATGCTTCCCCGACGATGTCGTCCAGCACACGGACCGCAAACCGGAACACCGCGTTGCCCTCCATCTGCAGCAGCGGGCGGCCGCTGACCTGTCCGCCGCATACGGTGCCAGGAACCGAAAGAATGTCGGCATAGTTGCCGTCGGCATGCAGATGGCTCGACAGGA
>JBDZVW010000096.1:0-9081 GCA_040255885.1 Betaproteobacteria bacterium | reverse complement strand
TGCGCATGGTCAGCATCGTCGATCGCCTGCGCGACGGCCTGTCGTCCGTCTACACCTTTTTCGATCCCGACGTGCATGGTGCCAGCTTCGGCACACACAGCATCCTGTGGCAGATCGAGCTGTGCCGCACGCTCGACCTGCCCTACCTCTATCTCGGCTACTGGATCGCGGAAAGCCGCAAGATGGCCTACAAGACCCATTTCCAGCCGATGGAAGGACTGATCAACCGGCGCTGGCAACCGCTGCGCCGCGACTGAAGCCGCAGCAGATCCACGCGCGGGTTAAAATACCGCGCCATGTACTCCGTCCTGCGCCCCCTGCTGTTCCGCCTCAACGCAGAAACCGCGCACCACGTCACCCTCCGCGGCCTAGCCGCGCTGACACGAACCGTGCGCACCGCGCCGGCCGCGCAGCATCCGCTGCGGGTGATGGGACTCATGTTCCCGAATCCCGTGGGACTGGCTGCCGGGCTCGACAAGAACGGCGCATACATCGACGCACTGGCTGCGCTCGGTTTCGGCTTCATCGAAGTCGGCACCGTCACGCCTCGCCCGCAGCCGGGCAACCCGCGGCCGCGCCTGTTCCGCATTCCGCGCGCCGGCGCCATCGTCAACCGCATGGGTTTCAACAATGACGGCGTCGAACGGCTGGTCGCGAACGTTGCACGCGCGCGCTATCGCGGCGTGCTCGGCATCAACATCGGCAAGAATTTCGACACGCCGCTCGAGCGCGCGGCCGACGACTATCTGCTGTGCCTGCGGCGCGTCTACCCGTACGCCGGCTACATTACCGTCAACATTTCATCGCCGAATACCCGCGATCTGCGGCAGCTGCAGGACGCCACCCGGCTCGACGGACTGCTCGACGTGCTGAAAACCGCGCAGCGCGAGCTGGCGCAGCATCACGGCCGATATGTGCCGCTGGCGGTCAAGGTCGCGCCCGATCTCGATGCGGCACAGATCGCCGCCATCGCACAAATGCTGATACGGCACGAGATCGACGGCGTGATCGCGACCAACACGACGGTGGCGCGCGATGGCGTCGCAGGCCTGCCGCACGGCGATGAAACGGGCGGGCTGTCCGGCGCGCCGCTGCGCGGCGCGGCGACCGCGGTCGTGCGCCGGCTCGGCGACGCGCTCGCCGGCCAAATCCCGATCATCGGTGTCGGCGGCATTGCGAACGGCACGGACGCCGCCGAAAAAATCGCCGCCGGCGCAAGCCTGGTGCAGCTATACACCGGTCTCGTCTACCGCGGTCCGCGGCTGGTGCAAGAATGTATCGACGCCGTGGCCACCGTGCGTCCCGCTTCGATCGTCACCGACTGATGCGATGAATACTGCACTGGCCGACATCATCGACGATCTGCTGCCGCAGACGCAGTGCCGGCAGTGCGGCTACGCCGGCTGCCGGCCGTACGCGGAAGCGATCGCCGCCGGCGCCGCCGACGTCAACCGCTGTCCGCCCGGAGGTGAAGCGGTGATCCGCGATCTGGCAGCAGCGGCCGGCCGTGCCGCCAAGGCGCTCGATCCCGGCTGCGGCAGCTTCAAGCCGCGGGCCGCCGCGCGCATCGACGAGACCATCTGCATCGGCTGTACGCTATGCATCCAGGCGTGTCCGGTGGATGCCATCGCCGGTGCCGCAAAGCTCATGCACACGGTCATTGCTGCCGAATGCACCGGTTGCGAGCTTTGCCTGCCTCCCTGCCCGGTAGACTGCATCAGCATGCGGCCGGTGGCGCCGTTCCCGGACGCGGTCACGCGCCGTACCTTTGCATCCCGTGCACGTGAGCGCTTTCGGGCACGCCGGACGCGTCTGGCGCGGGCAAAAGAAGTCAGGCCACGCGCCGGCGCCCCCACCGCAACCGGCTCCGCCCTTCCCGCTGCGGCGGAACAACGGAAACGGGCCACGATAGAACGCGCGATAGAACGCGCCCGTCAGCATTTGAGCAAAAACGCCCGCTGACCGACGTTCCCAACGTCCCGGTCCGAGCCGTTCCATGCTGCCATTGCGGCGTGGAAATCATGCAACAGTGTTCCTTCAATACCTCATTGACAGCCGCGGCCGGAGGCCTCTATATTATGTATTAAAAATACATATTAAAAACCGGAAAGGAGGAGGCCATGACCTTGCAGAACGAGATCTGGCTGATTGCGCTGGTGGGGATAGCGTTGCTCGGACTGGGGTTCATTCTCGTTATTGCCCAGGCCAAGACACCCGCCGACGACGCAGCGCGGCGCAAGTCCGCTCACACCTCTCACGTGCTGCAAGCCTGGGCATTCGGGGTGTTGCTGGTGGTATTCGTCGCAGGTAGTTGGGCGACACTGCATAAACTTCCGATTCCGCCACAGCACCAGGCGCTCAATGCACAGCAGGTGGTGGACGTGGTCGGGCACCAGTGGTTCTGGCAGATCAAGCCCACCACGCTGCAAGCCGGCAGCACCGTGGAGTTCCGCGTCACTAGTGCCGACGTCAATCACGGATTCGCCATCTACGCACCCGACGGCCGCATCGTGACGCAGACCCAGGCGATGCCGGGGTACACCAACAAATTGCTGTACACCTTCAAACAGCCCGGCACCTACACGGTGCAGTGCCTCGAGTACTGCGGGCTCGGGCACGCGCCGATGCGCGCCAGACTCACCGTGGTCGCCGCCGGCACTGCGGCCGCGGCCGGGCAGGCGCCGGCTGGCGCAACGCCGGCACAGACGGCCGGCGCGGCCGGTCATGGCCCTGTCAACGGCGCACAGATATTCTCGGCCAACTGCGCAGCCTGCCATCAGGCGAACGGTCAAGGCATGCCGGGCGTATTTCCGTCGCTCAAGGGCAATAGCGTGGTGAACAATGCCGATCCCACCAAGCAGATTCACGTCGTGCTGCACGGGTTGCAGGGCGAAGTCGTGGACGGCAAGCAGTACGCGGCGGCGATGCCTCCGTTCAAGGACGTTCTCAGCGACGATCAGATCGCCGCGGTGATCAATCACGAGCGCAGTTCCTGGGGCAACCACGGCAAGCCGGTCACGGCGGCACAGGTTGCTGCCGCGCGCGGCGCCGGCAAATAGCGGAGAACGCCATCATGCGCGCGAACATGCTTATTTGCGTTGAAACCGACGCGGCGCGATACGCCGCTTGTCGTTGGCACGGACACGCACCGACGACTACTGAAGTCAACGTGGTCGCAGCGAAGGGGGAATGACCATGGCATTGCTCACGATGTATCCCGACGACGAGCAGCTTACGGGCGGCGCACGCCTCGCGTTCAACGTCTACCTGATCAGTTCAGTGGCGTTGTTCCTGTTGATGATGCTGATCGGGTTGACCATGCGCATGACGCAGGCGACCTGGCTGGGCGTTCCGCCCGACTGGTTCTACCGGCTCCTGACCATGCACGGCGCCGGCATGGTCGGCACCATGGTCATGGCCACGACGGCGATCATGTGGTTCTTCCTGCGCAAGTACGTGCGATTGCACCTGTGGGCCTTCGTCACCAACTTCGTGCTGTTCCTGCTCGGCGCGGTGTGCATCATCATCGCGGTCTTCCTCGGCGGCTACGGCGGATTGTGGACGTTTCTGTATCCGCTGGCTTCGCACGGCATGGGCATGTGGAACTCGCATGCCGCGGCGCTGTTCATGCTCGGCTATCTGCTGATCGGCGTCGGCGAGCTGATTTTCTATCTCGACGCGGCCGCCGGCATCATCAAGGTGTACGGCAACCTCGGGCGCGCGCTCGGCCTGCCCTGGCTGTTCGGCGGCACCATCGACCCGGATCATCCGAAGGCCGTGGTGGCAAGCACCAGCATGATCATCGCCAATACGCTGGGCATCCTCGCCGGTGCGATCGTGCTGGTCATGTGTCTGGTGCATATCTTTTTCGGTGTCGCGCTCGACGCGCTGTTCACCAAGACCCTGATCTACTGGTTCGGCCACATGTACATCAATGCCGCGATCTACATGGGCGTCATCGCGATCTACGAGCTGCTGCCGCGCTACACCGGCAAGCCGTATCCGCTCACGCGCCCGTTCCTGTGGGGATGGGCGGCCACCACGACGTTCGTGATCGTGGTCTTCCCGCACCATCTGATGATGGATTACGCCGAGCCGCACTGGTTCCTGGTCCTCGGGCAGATCACTTCGTGGACGTCCGGTTTTCCGGTGGTGATCGTGACCGTCTGGGGCGGACTCAGCAACATCTACCAGTCCAACATGCGCTGGAAGATGCCGGCACGGCTGTTGATCCTGTCGCTGTTCGGGTGGGTCGCCGGCGGCTTCTGCGCGGTGCTCGACAGCACCATGCGGTTCAACCTGGTGATGCACAACACGCAGTGGGTGCCGGGGCACTTCCACTTCTATCTGCTGCTCGGCGTGCTGGCGATGGTCCTGGCGCTGATGTATCACGTGATCGGCAAACCTCGCGACGGGCAACCGGATGCCGTTTATGATCGCACGATGTTTCCGGTGTACGTCATCGGGGGACTGATTTTCGTGCTCGCCTTTCTCGACGCCGGACGCGACAGCGTGCCGCGGCGAATGGCCACCCACCTGCAGACGTGGCTGTTTACCGACAAGGTCGGATCGATCGGCGCGATACTGGTGGTGCTGGCCATGCTGTACTTCGCGATCCGGATCACGGCCGGCTTGCTGAAGATGCCGGCGGGTGCGAGTGTCGATACTACGGACGCTGCTGGCTAGCCTGCTGGTACTGACGGCCGGCGTCTTCACGCTCTCCGCGGTTACCGACAGGTTCCGCGCGTTCACTTCCGAGACTGCACTCCGGATCAGTGTACGCGAGCATCCGCGTGCAATGCCGCCAGTGCTATTGCAGACTGCGGCCGGGAAGACCGTCGGCTTCGCCGGCCTGCGCGGGCGCTGGCTGCTGGTGGATTTCATCTACACCCGCTGCATGACCTACTGTTCGGTGCAGGGCAGCGAGTTCGCGCGCCTGCAGCAGCAGCTGGCGGGGCCGATCGCGAACGGCAAGGTGCTTCTGGTCAGCATCAGTTTCGATCCCGCACATGACGGGCCCGCGCAGCTTGCGGCGTACCAGCAGCGCTCGGGAATGCACGGCGCGGGCTGGATCGCGGCCCGCCCGACGGACACTGCGGGATTGGACGCGTTGATGCGCGTGTTCGGCGTCACCGCGATTTCCGACGGGCTCGGAGGGTATCTGCACAACTCGGCGATCAACGTGGTTGATCCGCGCGGGCGGCTGGTCGCAATCATGAACTGGAATTCACCCCAGGCAGCGCTACGGTATGTTCTTCGCCGACACGACAATCAGGTTGCCTCACGCTAGAGCGTGGCTGGGTCCGGTGCTGTGGCTCGCACTGGCGCTGCCGCCGGTGCGTCATGCGTTGGAAGCCACGATGACGTTGCAAATGCTGGCCCAGATCCCGCTGCTCGCGCTGGCCGGGTACCGGCCGCGGCCATGGCTGCCGCGACGAGTGGCCGATACGCTGGCCGCCTGGAACCGCGGCGGCGTCAGCGGGCTGTTGCTGATCTCGCTGACAGCGATGATCTGGATGCTGCCGCGCACGATGGATGCGGCACTTGAAGTGCCATGGGTCGAGATGGTGAAATTTGCCGCCGTGCCGCTGCTGATCGGCTTGCCGCTGGCAATCAGCTGGCCGTACGCCGGCTTCGTGGTGCGCGGCGTGTTCCTGGCCGAAGTGATCGCGACGGCGTTCCGGCTGGGCTGGCTGTACCTCGTGTCCCCGCAACGATTGTGCAGCAACTACCTGTTGGGCGACCAGCAGCAGCTGGGAGAGTGCCTGCTGGCAATCGGTTCTGCGCTTTTTCTGTGGATCACATGGAAGCTGCTGTGGGGCCGCTTCAACAGCATTGCGGAACCGCGGCAGCCACGCCGCGCACCGTCCGGCGCCGCGCATCACCGCAGCAGAGGTTGATTTTCATGCTGTGGACCGTTACTCTGCAAAACGGATCCACTACCTGTTTCCGCAATGCGACTTACACGTTTTACCGATTACGCGCTGCGCGTATTGCTTTTTGTCGGCAGGCATCGCGAGCGCACTTGTACCATGTCGGAAATCGCCGCGTACTACGAGATATCGCTCGAACACCTGCGCAAGGTGGTTCACAAGATGGCGAAACTCGGCTATCTCAACACCTCGCGCGGCAAGGGCGGCGGCATCGTGCTTGCGGGCAACCCGGCGGCGATCCACATCGGCGACGTGATCGTTGCGATGGAAGAAGACGTGAGTATCGTCGACTGCCATGCGATGGCCTGCGTGCTGCTGCCCGACTGCTCGCTGAAGACGGCGCTCGACCGCGGCGCCCGCGCCTTCGTGGCAGCCATGAATGAATTCACGCTTGCCGACCTGCTCGCGAACCGCGGCATGAAAAAACAATTCAGAAACCTCGATATCGCCGTCCAGTTTTCCTGACTCGGCCGGACCGCACCATCCCCGCGCGGCGAACGCCGGACCGGACCAGTGCCGACTGCGCCGATCCCTGTCCGCACGAACGACAACGATGAATGCAAAAAAACGCCACCAGATATTCGAGCGCCTGCGTGCCGCCAATCCGGCGCCGACGACGGAACTGGTGTTTCGCACGCCATACGAGCTGCTGATCGCGGTGATGCTGTCGGCACAGGCAACAGACAAAAGCGTCAACCTGGCAACCGCCGAATTATTCAAGAAGGCGGCAACGCCGGAACAGATGGTGAAGCTCGGGACCGCCGGACTCGAACGCTACATCCGGCGCATCGGACTTTACCGCACCAAGGCAAAGAACGTGATCGCCGCCAGCGGCCTGCTGCTCGAACACCACGGCGGCAAGGTACCGCAGACGCGCGAAGCGCTGGAAGCGCTGCCCGGTGTCGGCCGCAAGACCGCGAACGTGATCCTCAATACCGCGTTCGGCCATGCGACGATTGCGGTCGACACCCATATTTTTCGCGTCGCCAACCGCACCGCGCTGGCGCCCGGCAAGACCGTGCGTGAAGTCGAAGACAAGCTGGAGCGGTTCACGCCGCCCGAATTCAAGCACGGCGCCCATCACTGGCTGATCCTGCACGGCCGCTACGTCTGCATTGCGCGCAAGCCGAAATGCCCGGAATGCCTGATCAACGATTTGTGCGAGTACCGGTTTAAAACCGTGAGGAGTGAGGGGTGAGGAGCGTGGCGTAAGGGATTTGTAGAGGCGGATTTGCAGCTTTTGTTGTCCGAAAATTCTTGCGCGCTAAAATAAAACTACTCAGTGGTTTTACTCCTCACCCCTTACCCCTCACACCTCACGCAATGTTTGCTCCCTCACGCGACGAAGCGCGGCGTTTTTTTTTCGAAACCTGGCGCAAGTACGGTGCCGGCGAGCCGCTGTCGCAGCTTGAAGCGCTGGCGCTGAAGGTGATCGGCTGGCATTCCGAGTACCATGCCATGCTCGATCATCCGGAACGCCACCTCGAGCGCGACTATGCACCGGAAAACGGCGCGATGAATCCGTTCCTGCATCTGTCGCTTCATCTCGCTGTGGAAGAGCAGCTCGCGATCGATCAGCCGCCGGGTCTATGCGCACGCTACCGGCAGCTGCTGGAAAAGACGGCATCGGAGCATGATGCCCGCCACATCATCGTCGAGTGTCTGGGAGAAACCGTGTGGCGGGCGCAACGCGACGGAACGGCGCCCGATGCGGCAGCTTATCTGGAATGTGTCGGCGGAAAAGCAGGGAGCGCGCATCCGGCACGCGGCCGGACGTCGGGAACAGGTAACGGAACGGTCTGACGGCGCGGCAGCGGCGCTTTCAAACTGTCACGCCGACCGCGCGTCCCGCCGGTCAATACTTCGTGACCAGGCCGTGCTGGCGCGAGAAATACATCGCCAGATCCTCGATATCCTGATCCGACAGATTCTTGGCCTGCGCGCCCATGATCGGATTCTTGCGGTCACCCGACCGGTAGGCCTTCAGTGCATGAATGATGTACGTATATTGCTGGCCGGCCAGTTTCGGGAAATTCGGTACCGTGCTGTTGCCGTCGGCGCCGTGGCATGCCGCGCAAGTCTTCGATTTGGTCTGGCCCGCCGCATAGTCACCATGTGCCAGCGCCGCGCCGCTCGCCAGCGCCATTACGCCGCAGCACGCGGCAATCATCAGTTTGGACATCATCGCTTGAACCCTCTCGCTCTTCTTGATCATTTCTTCTGGGCGCCCGACTGCGGCTTCGCGCTTTCGCCGGAATAGTAGGCGGCGATATCCGCCATGTCCTGTTCCGACAGCGAAGCCGCGATCGCGTCCATCGAGGGATGATGCCGCTGGCCGTTCTTGTATTCCTTCAGGGCGTCGATGATGTACGTGGCGTGCTGACCGCCCAGCTTCGGTACGTTGTATACCGACGGATAAGCGGTGCGGTAATCCTTGATGCCGTGGCATCCTTCGCACATCGATGTCTTTTCCTTCCCGGCCACCGGATCGCCGACCGTCGCAGCAAGCAACGGCGAAGCCACCAGCGAGATCGACAAGGCAACGCCCCAACCCCATACCCTGTACTTCATCGTGGTCTCTTTCTCTGCGTTCTGTTCTTGGAAATATAAATTCTTCGATTATACCGAAAATTCGAGTGCGCGCGCGATGTCGTTGCAGATCACGAGCGCTTGCCAGATAATCATCTGACTTTTCATGAAGCCACGCGGTGGCTGCCCGCGAATTTCTGATGAGCCCGGACACCTTGTTGCCGCTGCCGCGCTGGTGGCCGCTGGTCAATCGCCGAACATTGCGCGCCGATCTGCTCGCCGGCATCGTCGGCGCGGTGATCGTGCTGCCGCAGGGCGTCGCATTCGCGACCATCGCCGGCATGCCGCCCGAATACGGACTTTACGCCGCGATGGTGCCGGCCGTGGTGGCGGCGCTGTTCGGTTCCAGCTGGCACCTGATCTCGGGACCGACGACCGCCATTTCGATCTTTCTGTTCGCCAGTCTGACGCCGCTCGCCGAGCCCGGCAGCGCCGATTATGTGCGGCTGGCGCTGACGCTGACTTTCCTGACCGGCGTGTTTCAGCTCGCGATGGGACTGGCGCGTCTCGGCACGCTGGTCAATTTCATTTCCCACACTGTCGTCATCGGCTTCACCGC
>JBDZVW010000444.1:0-2430 GCA_040255885.1 Betaproteobacteria bacterium | reverse complement strand
GCGCTGCTGGTGCTGCATACCGACTTCAGCATCATCGCGCTGATCGGCGTGATCCTGCTGATCGGCATCGTCAAGAAAAACGCAATCATGATGATCGACGTCGCGCTCGATCTCGAGCGCCGCGAGAACCGCAAATCGAAGGATGCGATCTATCATGCCTGCCTGCTGCGCTTCCGGCCGATCATGATGACGACGATGGCGGCGCTGTTCGCCGCGGTGCCGCTCGCGGTCGGCACTGGCGACGGCGCCGAACTGCGCCAGCCGCTCGGCATCTCGATCGTCGGCGGCCTGATCGTGAGCCAGATACTCACGCTTTACACGACACCGGTGGTCTATCTCTACATGGACCGGCTGCGGCTGCGCTGCCAGCGCGCGTGGCAGGGCCTGTGGCATCGTACAAGGACGGGGACAGCATGAAGCAACATTATCCAAAACGCGCGGCGGCTTTCTGCATGCTGGCGCTGCTTGCCGGCTGCGCGGTCGGCCCCAATTACGTGCGCCCGGGCGTTACGCTGCCGGCGGCCTACAAGGAAACCGGCAACTGGAAGCCGGCGCGGCCGCAGGACCTGATCAGCCGCGGCAACTGGTGGGAAATTTTCGGTGATCCCAAGCTCAACGCGCTGGAACAGCAGATCGACATTTCGAACCAGAACGTGCGCCTCGCCGAAGCGCAATTTCGCGAGGCACGCGCGCTGGTGCAGGCGGCGCGTGCCGGCTATTTTCCGACGCTATCGGGCACAGTATCGACCAGCCGCTCGGGGCCGTCGTCCGGCTCCGGCAACCGCATCGCGACCGGCCCCGTCACCGATCACACCCTGTCGCTCGATGCCAGCTGGGAAGCCGACGTCTGGGGCCGTATCCGGCGCACGGTCGAAGCCAGCGCGGCGAACGCACAGGCCAGCGCGGCGGATCTCGAATCCGCGCGGCTCAGCGCGCAGGCGGATCTGGCGCAGGATTATTTTCTGCTGCGCGTGACCGATGCTCAGCAGCAGTTGCTGAACGACACTGTCGCCGCCTACGAAAGATCGCTGCAACTGACGAAAAACCAGTACGCGGCGGGTGTCGCGGCGAAGGCGGACGTAGTGCAGGCCGAAACGCAGCTCAAGACCACGCAGGCGCAGGCGATCGACATCGGCGTGCAGCGCGCACAGCTCGAACATGCCATCGCACTGCTGGTCGGCAAACCCGCTTCCACGTTCTCGATCACGCCCGAGCGACTGACCGCGACGGCGCCGTCGATACCGGTCGGCATGCCATCGCAACTGCTCGAGCGCCGCCCCGACATCGCCGCCGCGGAACGGCAGGTTGCGGCAGCGAACGCGCAGATCGGCATTGCCGAATCCGCATACTTCCCGTCGCTGACACTGTCCGCATCCGGCGGCTTCGAAAGCGCGAGCTTCGCGCACTGGCTGAGCGCGCCCAGCCTGTTCTGGTCGGTCGGTCCGGCGCTCGCCGCGACGCTGTTCGACGGCGGCCTGAGACAGGCGCAGACCGAACAGGCGCGCGCCGCGTACGATGCGGCGGTCGCCGGCTACCGTCAGACGGTGCTGACCGCGTTCCAGCAGGTGGAGGACAATCTGGCGGCGCTGCGCATTCTGAAGCAGGAAGCGCGGGTGCAGGACCAGGCGGTGAAGGCGGCGCGTGAATCCGTCACGCTGACTACCAACCAGTACAAGGCCGGCACCGTCAGCTACCTCAATGTCGTCACCGTGCAGGCCGCCGCGCTCTCGAATGAAAGAACGGCAATGAACATCGTCGGCCAGCAGCTCGCCGCCAGCGTGCTGCTGATCAAGGCGCTGGGCGGCGGCTGGAATGTGTCGGAATTGCCGGACGCCGGTGCACTGGCCGGTAACGAGAATTCATCGGCATCTTCTGCGAGCCGCGGGACGCCAGATGCAAACAGGTGACGTTACGCTGTTGCGCCGCCAGGCTAATGTGAAGTTGGTCAATTTTCAGACGCCTCCCACCACCCCGTCCGCTTCGCGTGCGACCGCGACAGGCGGAGAGTGGCCGCCGGAAGGCGGAAGAGGGGCCCGGCGCAAGCCGGGATCTGACCCTGGAGGCGGTCATAAGCGGCCGGCGGCCTTGCGTCCGGATTCGGGTCGCACCCCATCTAACGATGGGGCTCCTGCTCCGCCTCACCGGCCGCTGCCCGCGTGGCGGGTGCGACCCTGGAGCGGGATGCAGCGCCTCGATCCACGTTCGCGCATCCTCTGCGCTGGCCGATCCCCTTCGGGGCCCCTCTGCCGACGCTCCGAGGCGCTACCCCTCATTCGAGGAGGGGAAATTCGGATGTTTATTCACCCCTGGTTTTTTATCCCCTCCTGTTTTTAAGGAGGGGAGGGAGCGTAGCGGAAGAGGTGGTCGCTTTTTTTGCGCAACCAACGATCACCAGCCAAACCAACCGTGCCCTACTTCGCCGCGCAATTA
>JBDZVW010000095.1:0-9097 GCA_040255885.1 Betaproteobacteria bacterium | reverse complement strand
CCGGATCGGTGAACGACCCGACTGCACCACCGCGCCCGAACATCAGCACTTCGACGTCGAGACGCGCCAGCGCCTGGCCCAGTTCCAGCCCGATCACACCCGGGCCAAACACCGCAATGCGTCGCGGCAGCGTCCGCCACTCGAAGATGTCGTCATTGACGACGAGGCGGTCGCCGAGCGCCTTCAACACCGGAGGTACGACCGGACTCGATCCGGTCGCGATCACTGCGCTGCGAAACGCAACGCGGCTGCCGTCGTCAATCTGCAACGCATGATCATTGATGAACGTCGCATAACCGCGGATCCGGTCCGCGTCGGGAATCGCATCGACCCCCTGCAGCACAAATTCGACGAAGCGGTCGCGCTCGCGCCTGACCCGCGCCATCACGGCTCGCCCATCGACCTCGACCCTGCCGTCCAGCCGCAGTCCGAATTCACCGAACCGTGACACGCCATGCGCCGCTTCGGCAGCGGCGATCAACAGCTTGCTCGGCATGCAACCGACGCGCGCGCAGGTGGTGCCGTAGGGCCCGCCTTCGATGAGGGCGGCTGTCCTGCCCGCTGCCCGCGCCGCGCGATACGCGGCAAGCCCGGCAGTACCGGCCCCAATCACCGCCACGTCAACGCCCGTTCGTTTCATGTCATTCCTTTTCCATGGCCGGGAAGAGGGCGACCCGCGGGTCGCCCTCTCGTTCACTCACGCGGCCTGCTTCAGATAGCGCTCGAGTTCCTCGGCGCCGCCGATGTGTTTGCCATTGATGTACACCTGCGGCACGGTACCGGCACCCGCGATCGCGCCGATCACTTTGGTGCGGATGTTGTGCGTCAGCGGCACCTCGGCATATTCATAGCCACGTTCGGCAAGCAGCGTCTTCGCGCGGGCGCAGAACGAGCAGCCGTCACGTGTGAAGATCGCGACCTGGTCGGGTTTCTTCGCCTGCGGGTTGATGTAATTCAACATCGTGTCCGCGTCCGAAACCTCGAACGGGTCACCCGGCTTCTCCGGCTCGATGAACATCCTCTCCACCACGCCGTCCTTCACCAGCATCGAGTAGCGCCACGAGCGCTTGCCGAACCCGAGATCTTCCTTGCCGACCAGCATGCCCATGCCATCGGTGAATTCGCCGTTGCCGTCCGGAACCATCACGATGTTCGATGCTTCCTGGTCCCGCGACCATTCGTTCATCACGAACGTATCATTGACCGAGACGCACAGAATCGAGTCGATGCCGTTTGCAAAAAATGCCGGCGCCAGTTCGTTGTAGCGCGGCAGGTGGGTCGAGGAACATGTCGGGGTAAATGCGCCCGGCAGCGAAAACACCACCACCTTCTTGCCTTTGAACAGATCGTCGGTGGTAACGTTCTTCCACTCATTGTTCTCGCGCACGCGAAACGTAACGGCCGGGACGCGGCTTCCTTCACGATTTTTCAACATTCCAGTCTCCTTTGCGTTAAGCCCAAATATCGGCTGTTGCAACCAAGGTTATAGGCCGTACGCGGTATCGTCCAATTCTTTGTTGCTATGCGCGTAATAGATGGAGACTATTGAGAAGTTCAATAACAGTAGTTAAATATAATACAAAAACGCGGCGCCAGCGTAGCGCCACACCGGCATTGAAATGAGCCTGCATGGAGCCCCTGGTCCTCGAACTTCGCCGCGGCCGGAACTTGCCGCGCCACATGATGTTCAGCCGAAATCGGCCTCCAGCACGATGCGATAGCGCGCCTTGCCGGCCGCCAGATGCGCCAGCGCGTCATTGATCCGGCTCATCGGAAAGCGCTCGATTTGCGGCCGGATATCATGCCGTGCCGCAAAGTCGAGCATCGTCGCAATGTCCACCGGCGCGCCGGTCGGTGAGCCGGAAACTTGGCGCTGCCCCATGATCAGCGCGAACGCGCCCACCGGTATCGGCTCCGGCACCGCGCCGACCACGTGCATGCGGCCGCGCGGCGCGAGCGCCGCGATCAGCGCATCCCAGTCCATCGGCACGTTGACGGTGACCAGCAGCAGGTCGAGCGTGCCGGCAATCGCGCCGATCGCCGCCGAGTCGCGGCTGGCAACCACATGATGGGCGCCGAAGCCACGCGCTTCATCCGCCTTCGCGGCACTGGAGGTGAAAGCAGTCACCTCGCAGCCCCACGCCGCGGCGAACTTGAGCGCCATGTGTCCCAGTCCGCCGATGCCGACCACGCCGACGCGGTGGGTGGGCTTGATATCGTAAGCGAGGAACGGCTTGAACACGGTGATGCCGCCGCACAGCAGCGGACCGGCGCTGACCGGCTCCACGCCCTCCGGCAACGCAACGGTCCACGCCCAGTGCGCACGCACCCGCTCGGCGAAACCGCCGCGATGACCGATAATGGTCGGCACCGCTTCGGCGCACAACTGCTGGTCGCCGGACAGACAGGCATGGCAATGCATGCAGCTCGCAGCCGTCCAGCCGATGCCGACGCGTTCGCCAACCCGCTTGAAATTCTTCGCGTGCCCGCCCACCGCGACCACGCGGCCGACTACTTCATGACCGAGAACTGCCGGATATTGCGCATTGCCCCATTCGTTGTTCAGCACCGACAGATCGGAATGGCACACGCCACAGTACTCGACAGCAACCTCGACTTCGTCCGACCCCAGCGGACCCATATCAACGGTTTGAAGTTCAAGCGGCTGCCGGGCCTTGCCGGCAACCCAGGCGCGAATCTGCGACATGATCGATCTCCTGATGAAGTCTTTCCGGAAAATTGCGTTCTTCTGCCAATTCCGCGCAGCGGAAGGCTTCCGAATCTCGAAGATTTTCCGGGATTGACGTGACGCGAAGTGATTACCCGATTATCCCGGGAATAGGCGCACTGTTCCAGAGGCGATAGATTCGGTACAGCAAGACGCTCCCCGGCAGCAGCGGGGAGCCCGCTTTCGCATGCGGCGCCGCGGCCGCGGCAGGCTGCTTCTACGACGGAACTGCTGCCATCTTTTGCGCGCCGGAACCAAAGCAGGCACCGTCGCGACGCAATACTTCGCGCAGATCGATACCGGAGACCGCCCGTGCCGCAATCTTCCCCCGCACCGCGATCGTGGCGGCGTGACCCACTGCCTGTCCGTAGGAAAAACACTGGGCGGTCACGCGCGCGGAGGCCATCGCCTCGTGCTGGGCGGACAGACAGCGGCCCGCGATCAGCAGCGATTCGCCCTTGACCGGAACGAAGCACTCGAATGGAATTTCATAAAAATCATCAATCAACCAGACGAGGCGCGGCTTTTCTCCACTGTGCAGTTCGATCGGCCACGGTGAACACGCAATGCCCGTTTTGAACTTGCGCGCGTTGATCACGTCGTCGTTGGTCAGCGTATAGACGCCGGTGGCCTGCCGCGTCTCGCGTATGCCGACCTGCACGCCGGTGTCGTTCAGATAGCCGTGCTCGCAGCCGACGAGATGATCGCGGAAGAATCGTGCGTATTCGCGGGCCTGCTCACGCCCGAGGATTTCCGCCTCGACCAGATCCTGCTCGATCATCGGATTGAGTTCTCGTCCGTCCCGTCCGATGATCCGTGTCGCGTTGCACAGCAGTTCGCCGGCACGCGGCGTCGGAAACAGAAAAACCTTTGCCCGCGGCAGAAAGTATTTGCCGCTGGCATGCGACGAACGGATCAGCGCCGATATGGCTTCGTTCATGATGCTGTCCGGGCCATATTCCCGCAGGAACTTCTGCACATCAATGCCCTGCATGCGAAAGATCATCGTGGGATTCTGCACGTTTCCGTCCTGTCCCATCGTGAACGGCAATCCGGCCATTGCCACGAGGTCGGCGTCGCCACTGGCGTCTATGGTCAGAGCCGCGTGAATGCGAAGCTTGCCCTGTTTGCAGTAGGCCACCACACCGGCGATCCGTTCGTTGCCGTCCATCAGGACTTCGGTCACCACCGTGTGCAGAAAAACCTGTACGTCCGCCTGCCGCAGCACGTGATCAGCGGCCTCCCGCCATACCAGCGGATCGTGGACGCGGGTGAACGTCTTGCCGTAGCGAACGGGTGCCGTGAGACCATTCCGCTGCTCCAGCAGCTGCACAAATTCGGCGGCGAATCCGTGCACGACCTGTTCCGGCTGCGCGCCGCCGTCGGATGCGCAATAAAGTCCGCACACCGTTCCCGACATTCCGGCAACCGCGCCGCCGCCGCAAAAACCGTAACGCTCGACGAGCGTCACGCGCAGGCCCTGCCGCGCCGCAGTGACCGCCGCCGCCACGCCGGCAGCGCCTCCACCGACCACCAGAACGTCGGTCTGCAAATCGTGAACGGGTCTCAAATCGGTTATCGTCGACATCCGGACCTCCGTAGCGCGACTGTTCGCTGGCTGATGGACAGATTATTGCTCCAGATGCTCGAGCGGGATACCCAGCCCCGGAGCCGGCGGCACCATGATAAAGCCGTCCTCGTCCAGACGGAAGGTTGCGGCCGGAAGCTGATCGAAAAGCATCCGGTGAATCATGTGGTATTCGACGGAATCGCAATTCGGCGTTGCGGCCGCGACGTGAAGATTTGCCGCAAAGCAGACTGCCGACGACGCTGCGTGATACGAACACGAAACCCCGTAGGTATCCGCCAGTGCGGCGATGCGGGTCGCCTCGGTAATGCCGCCGCACAGGATCGCATCAAGATGAACGAACTCCGCGGCCGCACGATCCAGAATGCGCTTGAACTGCCGCCGACCATACGCGAATTCATTGCCCGCGACCGGAATCGGGCTGGCCTTTGCGACACGTGCCAGACCGCCCAGATTGTGCGGATCAACAGGCGCTTCCAGAAAATATATCTCATAGCGTTCGAGTGCCCGCGCCATGCGGATCGCCTCCGGCACCGCGAGCGCGTATACCGCATCCACCATGATGCGCACGTCGGGACCTACGGCTTCCCGGACCGCAGACACCCGCGCCACGTCTTCCCGCAGATGCGCTCCGGCCACCTTCAGCTTTACGCCGCGAAATCCCTGGTCGGCGTAGCCGCGCATTTCCCGGCCGACATCCGCGGCCGTCTTGCCGTCCGCATAAAGCCCCCCACTGGCGTAGGCGAACACGCGTTCCCGGCCGCCGCCGAGAAGCCGGCTGACGGGCACGCCGTACGCTTTCCCCTGCAGATCCCAAAGCGCGATGTCGATTCCGCTCAGCGCGGCGAACGTGATGCCGTCGCGCACGCTGTAGGTCGTGGTTTCATACAGACGCTGCCAGATCCAGGCGTAATCCCGCGGATCGGCCCCGATCAGCAACGGCTGGAGATCTTCTTCGATGAGCCTGGCGGTAACGGCCGGCGATCCGCCGTCGCACCACGCTTCGCCCATTCCCACCTGACCGGTATCGGTGTGAACGAATACCAGCAATATGCTCTTGCTGTGCCACGCCATCATCGGATTGCGCGGCGCACCCTCGAGGCTTTTGGTGATGATGCGGGTGCAAACCCGGGTGATTTTCATATCAGAGAGTGACGTTGGCCGAACCAGCCGCTACGCCGTCCGATGCAGCCGCGTCATCGCGAACTCGCCATGACCAAGCGCTTCCGCGGCGGTAAGCCGGCCGCTACAGGTTCTCAGCATCGTTGAAATGATCGTTTCCGCCGCCTGGTGGAGCGTCATGCCGCGCTGAAGCAGCGCCGAGACGTCGACGTCGATGTGATCGGCCATCGTGTCGGCCGTCTTCGGGTTCGCGGTGATTTTCACTACCGGCACGATCGGATTGCCGATCACGTTTCCCTGTCCCGTCGTGAACAGCGTGATGGCGGCACCGGCGGCGGCACATGCAGTGACCATTTCGGCACCGGCTCCGGAAGAATCCATGAACCACAGGCCGCGGCCATCGGGCCGCTGCGCGGTGCGCAACACGCCTTTTATGCGGGTGGTGCGGCCGATCTTGGTGATGGCCCCCAGCGCCTTTTCCTCTATCGTCGTAATCCCACCCGCGATGTTCCCCCGTGTCGGGTTGGATTCGGACAGGTCGTTGGTCTTGTGTCTGACGATCTCCGCGTTGTACGCGGAATAGGCGGCCAGAAACTGATCCCGTACGGCAGCGTCTGCGCAGCGTTCCGCGACAATGTGCTCGGCGCCGGTCAATTCGCTCGTTTCCCCGAAGACCAGGGTCGCGCCGCGGGCCTCGAGCCGCTCGAACACCCGGCCCACGGCCGGATTGGACGCACATCCTGTCGTCGTGTCCGATTCGCCGCATTTCGCAGCCACGACCAGATCGCCAAGCGAACATACGCTGCGTGTCAGTTCCGACGCATACTGCAGATAGTTTTTTGCCCGCCTCGCGGCGATGACGGCCGTCTGCAGATCGCCTGCGCCTTCGATGCTGAAACCCGTTACCGGCTTGCCGCTGGCGGCGATCGCCGAAACCAGCCGTTCCGTCCACACCGGTTCAATCCCGATCACCACCACCGCCGCCACGTTCGGATTGCAGCCGATTCCAATCAGCGTTCTGAAGTGGAGCTCCAGATCTTCGCCGAATTGGAGACGGCCGTATGCGTGCGGAATTGCCAGCACGCGTGGAACGCTGGAGGCGATCAATTCACACGCCCGGTTCGAGATGTCGTCCAGCGGCAGGACGATCACGTGGTTTCTGATACCGACCTGGCCGTCGGCTCGTCTGTACCCCTGAAACGAATCGGCCAATGCAGGCGGAGCATCAAGCGCAGCCGTCGAGTTGTTTTCCTGATCGAGCTCCATGTCACCGATTCTCAACTTCCCGGAAGGGCCGACACGTTGGAGAAGAAAAAGTCCTTCCACGATTTCGGCTGCGTCTTGAGCGTGCCGGTTTTGTGCTTGAAATCGGCGAATTTCATCATGCCCTCCGGGGTCAGCGTGAACCTGATCTCGGGTTTATTGAGCATCGCAAGTATGTCAGCCACGCCGCCCTTGTATTTGGTCTTCGCGACGTAAAGCTCGGCTGCTTCGCGCTTGTGATGATTGACCCAGTCGATCGCTTCCCCGAGCGCCGCGACGACGGCCTGGTACAGCTTCGGATTCTGATCGACGAATTTCGATGTGGCCCAGATAATGTTCGCGGTCATGGGTCCGCCCCACACGTCGTAGGATTTCAGCACGGTATGAATCCGCGGATCCTTGAGTTCCTCGTACTGAAACGGCGGTGTTGCAAAATGTGTGTTGACCTCGCTCTTGCCCGACAGCAGCGCCTGAACCGCGGCCGGATGGCCCAGAGTGACCGTGAACGAATCAAGCTTCTTGTAACTGGACATTCCCCATAGCTGGGCCGCTGCCGATTGCAAGGTCACCGCCTGCGGGGAAATGCCGACCGCCGGAAGCGCGATTTTGTCCCTGGCGGTGAAATCCTTGATCGAATGAATGCCGGGGTTGGTGGTATTCAGGTACATCGGGTAGGAACAAACCGCTCCCGGCGACTTGACGGCGAGACCGCCGCGCGTCTTGTCCCACAGCGTCATGAACGATCCGATGCCGCCTCCGGCGAAGTCAATGCTGCCCGAAAGCAGCGCGTCGTTGGCGGCACTTCCGCCACTGAAAGTGAACCAGCCGACCTTGACCGACCCCAGCCCCAGGGCCTGGGTATGCTTTTCGATCAGCTTGTGATCTTCCATCACCATCAACGGCAGATATCCAACGCCGTACTGTTTCGACAGGCGCACTTCGCTGGCATCCGCAAGGGCGGTGTGCGGCAGCACGCCGGTTGCCAATATCAAAAGCAAAGCTGCAGTTGCCGCCAGGATCGAACGAACCCGCATAGAACCTCCTTTTTCGTACGCAGTTGCTGCCGGTGACAGCCGTTGGTTGGCATCTGGCCGGATCATGAAGCTAAAATGAGAATTTCGATAGATGCAAAGCCAGAATTCTGCTTTGCATAATCAACACATCACATCATGCTGAACCTTCAACAGCTCGCCTATTTTGTGCAGATAGCCGAAACCGGAAGCCTCACCAAGGCGGCGATCGGCCTGGATATCTCGCACTCGGTGCTCAGCAGACGGATCCAGAAATTCGAGATGGAGCTGGGGCAGCGTCTGTTCCAGCGGACCGGGCGCGGCGTCGTCCTGACGGAATTCGGGCGAAAGCTGCTGCCGCGCGCCGCACAACTGCTGCGCGACGCGTCCCGCTTCACGGACGATGCATCAGCGTTGCGCGGTCAGCCATCAGGCATCGTGGTCATCGGACTTCCGGGATCGGTTGCCGCACTCATCGCCGGTTCTCTGTTTCAAACCGTTCGCAGCCGGTATCCATTGATCCGCATCCGGCTCGTTGAAGGGTTGAGCGGCGTCATCGAGGAGCTGCTGGTGCTGGGAAGAATCGACATCGGCCTGTATTACAGCGGCAAGGCCAACCACCGGCGCGGAGATGTTCCGCTCGCCGTTACCAATCTTTGTCTGGTCGGTCCGCCCGGCGATGTGCTGACCGCCGGCAAGTCGGTCACGCTGGCCCAGATGGCGGCCTGCCCGCTGGTGCTGCCGAGCCATCCTCATGCGCTGCGGGTGATGGTGAACGAAGCATGTTCCAAGGCCGGACTGCAAGCCTCCGTTCCATTCGAGGTCGATTCGCTGTCGACCATGAAAGAGGCGGTCGAGTCACGAGTCGGCTATACAGTCTGCGCATTTGATGCCGTGGCACGCGACGTCGCGGCGGGCCGGCTGCAGGCGGCACGCATTACGAATCCGCCGCTGACGAGACTGCTGGTGATGACGCCGGCCGCAAAGCACTCGCTGACGATCGCCGCCCGCGCGGTCGCGAACACGATACAGGCGATGATCCTGACACTGGTGAAGGAAAAGAAGTGGCGGGCGCGGCTGCCGTGAATGCGGCAAGCTCGGCCCGCCAGCGTGGTGTGATCCGCGGCCTGCATGGCCGCAGATCGCACTTCGCGTTTATTTGACCGCTTCGGCCATCTTGATCAGCTTCGCGCCGTCCTTCACGTGATCGGCGAAATATTTGTACGAGCTCTTTTCGGCCAGCGCCTTCCACTGATTGAACTGCTGCTCATTCATCGTGGACACCTTGTCACCGGCCTTGCCATATACTTCGGCAACCTTGGCGTCATCCCGCTTGCACGATTCGAGCGCGAACTTTTCCAGCGAATGGCCGACTTCCATCACGAT
>JBDZVW010000094.1:0-9105 GCA_040255885.1 Betaproteobacteria bacterium | reverse complement strand
ATCTGTCCACGCGTATTTCGTACAACTGAGGTCGGACTGCCATGTGCGGGATCATCGGTGCCGTCGCAAAAACCCCCGTCAACCAGGTGTTGTATGACGGGCTGCTGGTGCTGCAGCACCGCGGCCAGGATGCGGCCGGCATCGTCACCGCGGACGGCGACGCATTCCACATTCACAAGGGCCGCGGCATGGTGCGCGACGTGTTCCGCACGCGCGACATGCGCTCATTGACCGGCACCGCCGGCATCGGGCACGTTCGCTATCCGACTGCCGGTTCGGCATGGTCGGCGGCGGAGGCGCAGCCGTTCTACGTCAATTCACCGTTCGGCATCGTGCTCGCGCACAACGGCAATCTCACCAATGTCGATGCGCTGAAGCGCGAATTGTTCCGCCAGGATCTGCGCCACATCAATACCGATTCCGACACCGAAGTCCTGCTCAACGTGCTGGCGCACGAGCTGCAGGAAGGAACGGCCAATTACAAGCTCGATCCGGCGACGATCTTTGCCGCGGTGTCGGGCGTGCATCGCCGCTGCCGCGGCGCGTACGCGGTGGTGGCGCTGATTGCGGGTTGCGGACTGCTGGCGTTTCGCGATCCGTTCGGCATTCGTCCGCTGGTATTCGGCAAGGCCGAAACCGCCAAGGGTGTCGAATACATGGTCGCGTCCGAAAGCGTTGCGCTCGACACGCTGGGCTTTCATCTGGTGCGCGATGTCGCTCCAGGCGAGGCGGTGTTCATCGACATGGACGGTCATTTCTACAGCCAGCCGTGCGCTGCGCATGCGTCGCTCAACCCGTGCATGTTCGAGTTCGTCTATCTGGCACGTCCGGATTCGATGATGGACGGCATTTCGGTCTACGAAACGCGGCTGCGCATGGGCGAGAGTCTGGCGGAGAAAATCAAACGGCACCATCACCATCTCGACATCGACGTGGTGATGCCGATCCCGGATTCCAGCCGCCCGGCGGCGATGGAGCTGTCGCACCGTCTCAATCTGCCGTACCGTGAAGGATTCATCAAGAACCGCTACATCGGCCGCACCTTCATCATGCCGGGGCAGGCGACGCGCAAGAAGTCGGTGCGCCAGAAGCTCAACGCGATCGGCATGGAATTCAAGGGCCATAACGTGCTGCTGGTCGACGATTCGGTGGTGCGCGGCACGACCAGCCGCGAGATCGTGCAGATGGCGCGCGAGGCCGGCGCGCACAAGGTGTTTTTTGCATCGGCCGCGCCGCCGGTGCGCTATCCGAACGTGTATGGCATCGACATGCCGACCCGCGATGAACTGATCGCCAATGGCCGCAGCGAAGAGGAAGTGGCGCGCGAGATTTGTGCCGACGAGCTGATCTATCAGGATCTCGACGCATTGATTGCGGACGTGCATCGCGTCAACCCGCGCGTCGGACATTTCGAGACTTCATGCTTCGACGGCCACTACATCACCGGCGACGTCACGCCCCAGTATCTGCATGACGTGGAAGCGCGGCGGCACGCGGCGCCGGTGGTGACGGCGAGCTCGCAGCTCGATCTCAATCTGGAACCGGTGGACTGACCGACGACAACGGCCGGTCGGGTCGCAGTGTAACCGGAGCGGCCGCGGCTGAAGCTGTTGCCGGCGGTCTGCCATCAGTTTTTTCTTGACAGCCGGGCGGCAGCAGGCGTAATTTTTAATGGCGCCGATTTGATAATCAGCTTGCGGGCGCCCGATAAATACTGCTAAAGCGTGTCACCGGTTTAGCGCAAGCTGACCGGTTTTTTTGTGTCCATTGCAACGGAAAGAAACGAAAAACACCATGTCGGATGACCATGAATTCGAAACCCGCGCGGTGCGTGCCGGCATCGCGCGCAGCCAGTTCAACGAACATGCCGAAGCGCTGTACCTGACGTCGAGCTTCGTCTATGGCTCGGCCGCCGAGGCCGCGGCGCGCTTCGCCAACCAGCAGCCCGGCTACATCTACTCGCGGTTTTCCAATCCCACCACGGCGACGCTCGAACAGCGGCTGGCGGCGCTGGAAGGCGCCGAATGCTGCGTCGCGACCGCGTCTGGCATGGCGGCGATCCTGTCGTGCGTGATGGGGCTGCTGAAAAGCGGCGATCACATCATCACGTCGCACAGCATTTTCGGCTCGACCGTGCAGCTGTTCGGCAATATCCTCGCCCGCTTCGGGCTGCGCACCACGTTCGTCGAGGGTGCCGATACCGCGGCGTGGGCGCACGCGGTGACCCCCGAAACGAAACTGCTGTTCGTCGAAACACCATCGAATCCGCTCACCGAAGTGGCCGACATCACGGCGCTGTCCGCGATTGCGCGCAAGGCCGGCGCACTGCTGGTTGTGGACAACTGTTTCTGCACGCCGGCGCTGCAGCGGCCGCTGGAACTGGGTGCCGACATCGTCGTGCATTCCGCGACCAAATATCTCGACGGCCAGGGGCGCGTACTGGGCGGCGCGGTACTCGGCAGCCGCGAGGTGGTCCATGATGGCGGTGTATTCGGCTTCCTGCGTACCGCGGGGCCGTCGATCAGCCCGTTCAACGCCTGGGTGATTCTGAAGGGGCTGGAAACATTGAAGCTGAGAATGGATGCGCAGTCGGCGGCGGCGCTGACGCTGGCGTGCTGGCTGGAAGCGCAGCCCGGCATCGAGCGTGTCTATTACCCGGGACTCGATTCACATCCGCAGCACGCGCTGGCCGCCGCCCAGCAGCAGGCCGCCGGTGCGATCGTATCGTTCGACGTCAAGGGCGGACGCGATGCGGCATGGCGCGTGGTGGACGGCACGCGCATCATTTCGATCACCGCGAACCTCGGCGACACCAAGACCACGATCACGCATCCGGCGACCACTACGCACGGGCGCATCTCGCCCGAAGCACGTGCCGCGGCCGGCATCGGCGACGAGTTGCTGCGGCTGGCGGTGGGGCTGGAATCGGTCGACGATCTGAAGGCCGACCTGGCGCGCGGGATGAGTTGACCGCCAGGGTGCCGGGGACGCCAGGAAAGGCGATAACCGCGGAGGCGCAGAGACGCAGAGGAAACGCAGAGAAAAGCGTTAACCGCAAAGGCGCCAAGGCGCAAAGAAAAACCGCAAAGAACTTCCGGTTTTCTTTTGCCGTTTCCTTGTGACCTCTGCGCCTTTGCGGTTACAGTCTTTACCGGCGTTCGGCGACGGCACCGCTACATTGAGGAAAGCCCTGCGCACGATGAAGCAAACGGCTGGGAGAGCGTCTGCTGCGAACGGCGCATCCCTGTCACGCTTGCGGCGTTCCATTGTGGTAACCTGTCATCCGGTTGTTTCGTCTGAAGGAACCAGTGATGCAACTCAGAATGATGATCGTAGCGTCTGCCGCATCGTTTTTTTTGCTGAGTTCGGCCGCCACGATCGCCGCACCGAATTTCGAAGATGGCCTGTGGGAAACCACAGTCAGCATGGCCGCGCTCGGCATGCCGGCCGTGCCGCCGCACACGACCCGGCAATGCATGACGAAAGATGACATCGATCCGCACAAGGCGCTGAGCCATTTCAGCAGCAACGGGCACGAGAACCAGTGCAAGGTTTCCGACTACAAGGAGAACGGCGACACGATCACCTGGAAAACCGACTGCAGCGGCGCACACCCGGCGATGACCGGCGATTTCTCCGCGACCTACAATGGCGCTTCTTTCGCGATGGTAGCCCACGGCAAGGCGAAAGAAGGCAGCCAGGCGATGGAATTCACGATGAACGCCAACGGCAAACGGCTGGGAGCCTGCAAGCAGTAAATGGCCGGCCGTTGCGCCACTCTGGTTTAGCCGCCAAGGCGCCGAGGACACCAGGAAAACTTCAAAAACTCAACCGCAAAGGCGCAGAGGGACGCAAAGGAAAACCAGATTCAAACAAGAAGTTCTTTGCGGCTTTTCTTTGCGCCTTCGCGCCTTTGCGGTCAATGCTTTTCTCTGCGGTTCCTCCGCGTCTCTGCGGTTACAGCCCTGATCGCCGTTCAGTGGGGGGCTCGTCAGTCCAGGTCGACCGCAGTGCACCCCGAGGCATCGCAGCGCAGATACGAGCCGCGCTGATACCAGTCGGCGAGCACCCAGCGTTCGCATTCATGGCCGTCAACGACGTGCGTGTGCCGGGCCGGGCGGTGCGTGTGGCCGTGGATCAGCCGCGGGTAGCCGTGCGCGCGCAGCGCAGCGGCGACGGCGACGGCGTTGACATCCATGATCGCCTCGCGCTTCTGCTGTTTCGCGGCTTCACTGCCGGCGCGCAGGCGCAGTGCCTGTTCGCGCCGTGCGTCGAGCGGCTGCGCGAGGAATTGTGACTGCGCCGCCGGATTGCGCACCGACGTGCGGAATTTCTGGTACTCGATGTCGTCAGTGCACAGCGTGTCGCCATGCATCAGCAACGTGCGCGTGCCGTAAAAATCGGTCAGCGTCGGATCGGTGATGAGTGCGGCGCCGCATGCCGTGGCGAACTCGCCGCCCATCAGGAAATCACGGTTGCCGTGCATCAGCAGCAGCGGCGTGCCGGAATCGGCAAACTGCCTGAGCCCGGCGATCACCCGCGCGTTGAACGCGTCGTCGGTGTCGTCGTCGCCGATCCAGTATTCGAACAGGTCGCCCAGGATGTAGAGCGCATCGGCGCGGGCCGCATTGTTTTCGAGAAAACGGAAGAACTGTTCCGCGATCGCCGGACGCTGTGGCGCCAGGTGGAGGTCGGAGATGAACAGGGTATGTTTCATAGGGTCAGGAATGAGGATCGAGGAATGAGGATCGAGTAAATAGTGCGACGCGCGCAGCGCGCCGGATGCTTTTCCTCAATCCTGGCACCTCAATCCTCGATCCTGCAGTCAAACTGTTTCCGCGCGCTCGATCACGACGTCATCCACCGGAACGTCCTGGTGTCCGCCATGCGCGCCGGTCGGCACCTTTCTGATCCGGTCGATCACGTCGGCCCCTTCGGCGACGCGGCCGAACACGCAATAGCCCCAGCCTTGCGGCGTCTCGGACTTGAAATTCAGAAAATCATTGTCGGCGACGTTGATGAAGAATTGCGCGGTCGCGGAATGCGGATCGGGCGTGCGTGCCATCGCGATCGTGTAGCGGTCGTTCTTCAGACCGTTGGCGGCTTCATTGCGGACCGGTGCGCGCGTGGATTTCTGCTGCATGCCGGGCTCGAAACCGCCGCCCTGGATCATGAAGCCGTCTATCACGCGGTGAAAAATCGTGTTGGTATAGAAGCCGTCGTTCACGTACTGCATGAAGTTGGCGACGGTTTCCGGCGCATTTTCGGCGTCGAGCTCGAGCGTGATGATGCCGTGACTGGTGTGCAGCTTAACCATGAGAAGAGCCTTTGTGGTGGGATTGGGAAGACTTGTGAACGAGCGTTATCTTGTTGATGATCACCGGCGTGCGCGGTACGTCCGCGTACGGCGGGTGCTCTCCAGTCGGAACGGCGGCGATACGGTTGATGACGTCCATTCCGCTGACGACACGGCCGAATACCGCGTAGCCGAATCCACGCGGTGTCGGCGCGCGATAGTTCAGAAAGTCATTGTCGGCGACATTGATGAAAAATTGCGCGGTCGCCGAATTCGGATCCGAGGTGCGCGCCATCGCGATGGTGCCGGTGTCGTTGCGCAGCCCGTTGCCGGCCTCATTCGGAATCGGCGCGCGTGTCGGCTTTTCCTTGAAGTCCGGCGTGAAGCCGCCGCCCTGGATCATGAATCCCTTGATCACGCGATGGAAGATGGTGCCGTCATAGAAGCCGTCCTTCACGTATTGCAGAAAATTCGCAACCGTTTTCGGTGCCTTGTCGGGATAGAGCTCGAGCGTGATCGCGCCCATGCTGGTCTCGATCCTGACCGTCGGGTCCGCCGCATAGAGCGGCAGCGCGGCGCTGAAGAGCAGCACGCCCAGCAGCGCGAACCATCGGCGCGTTACGACGCCGGGCCTTCGTAAACGATCTTCCATTCTCCGTTCTCCAGTTTCCAGTATTGCTGTCTGCGGGTTGTATCTGAATGATCACCGTCGTCGTAATGCTGGTTGAAAGTGGCGACGGCAAGCGGCTCATTACCGGGATAAAGATACAGGCTCAGATCGGTCAGCGCCACGCTGATTCGCGTCGGATCGTGGATTGCACGGCTGCGGCGTGCAATCCAGGCGTTCAGGTTTTCCGGTCCGATGCGAAAGTCCGCCGCATAATGCGCGAAGTAGCGTTTCGCATCGTGGCTCTCCCAGTCGCGCCGCCAGCCATCGATCGCCTGTTCGATCTGCGCATCGAGCGCGCGCACCGCCGCGCGTTTTTCCCAATGGATGCCATCAGCGATGATGACGCGGGTATTGCCCGGTTGCAAGTACGGCTCGATCGCGGCCAGGTCGGAATTCGGCAGCACGATGCAGCCGCGACTGGCGCGCGGCGGGCGTTCACGGACGGTGTCGGGCGTGCCGTGCACCCAGATACCGTAGCCGGTATGCCCGAGCCGGCGATCCCAGGTGTTCGGATAGTCGAGCGGGTAGGCGGCGGGCCCGTAGAACGCGGTCAGCTGTGCGCGCGGAATGTGGGCGGTGACGAAATAGACACCGAGCGGTGTGCGGCGATCACCTTCACGGGTTTTGCCGGCGCCGTTGCGGCCGATCGTCACGTAATAGTCGGCCACGTACTGCGGCTCGCCGCCAACGTTGCGAAACACGTAAAGCCGCGGCAGCGACGTGTCCACCACGATCACGAAGTGCTGGTCCGGCGACAGGCGCAGCAGATTCGCTGGAATGTCACCGGCATGCTGCCGATTATCATACGATGCGAGTTGCATGCGGGGTGCCGGAAGTGACCCATCAGAATGTGCGGCTGGTGTAATGATGGCGCCAGCAGGTGCGGACAATGCGGCGGTATCCGTCGCCCGTGCCTGAGGCGCCACCAGCAGGGCGGCAATCGTCAACGCAGCCCACATGCCGATCGGCATTATTGCCTGCACCCCGACGGCACGCGCGCGGCGCGGGATGTGGCCGATGCGCGATTTCATCAGCGGCCGGTCCCGGCCTTCGGTGCCGTTTTGGCCGCAGCCTTGCCGGGCGCGGCTGACAACAGTTGCCTGATCAGCGTCAGCTTGGCGCGTGTGGTGCTGCTTGTGCTGTCGGTCTGCAACGCACGGGTGTAGGCGTCGGACGCCATCCTGGCATAGACGTCGCCCAGGTTTTCCAGCGCGGTCGCATAGCGGGGCTTGATGTCGATTGCCCGGTCGAGCAGGCGGCGTGCCTTGTCGTAGTCGCCCTGGCCGGCGTAGATCACGGCCAGGTTGTTGTACGGCTCCGGCAGCTCGGGGTAATCGTGAGTGAGATCGGTGAAGACCCTGATTGCTTCGGCTTTCCGGTTGTCTTCGGTGAGAATGACACCTTTCAGAAACCGGCCGCGCGCGTCTCCCGGATGAGTGACCAGAAAATGGTCGATGTGCTGCAGCGCCTGCGCGTATTTGCCCTGCTTGAGCAGCGTGCTGCTTTGCTGATAGTCATCAGCGGTCGCTGCCTGCGCCGCAAATGCGCCTGGTGACAGCGCGAGAATGGCGGTGATCAGCCCGATTGACGCGATACGGCCCATGCTATACTGGCGCGGTTTTTTGCCGCGCAAGAGATCGAAACCGCCGATTTTATCAAGAATTCGCCGGCAGGATGCTTCGGCCTCCCGTACGGTTCGTGTCCCGCCATGCTGAAGCTCTTCAATACGCTCGCCCGCGAAAAACAGGTCTTCACGCCGATCGTGCCCGGCAAGGTGCGCATGTACGTATGCGGCATGACGGTCTATGATTACTGTCATCTGGGTCATGCGCGCGTGATGGTGGTGTTCGACATGGTGACGCGCTGGCTGCGTGCAGGCGGCCTCGACGTCACTTACGTGCGCAACATCACCGACATCGACGACAAGATCATCAGGCGTGCGGCCGAAAACAACGAACCGATCGACGCGCTGACCGTGCGCTTCATTCAGGCGATGAACGAGGATGCCGCGGCGCTCGGCGTGCTGGCGCCCGACTTCGAGCCGCGCGCGACGCGCCACGTCGAAGGCATGCTGCAGATGATACGCACGCTGATGGACAAAGGCATCGCGTATCGCGCCGACAATGGCGACGTGTTTTACGCGGTGCGCAAGTTTCCCGGTTACGGCAAATTGTCCGGAAAATCGCTCGAAGATCTGCGCGCCGGCGAGCGCATCAACGTTGACCGCAACAAGCGGGATCCGCTCGACTTCGTGCTGTGGAAGGCGGCCAAGCCGGGCGAGCCGGCATGGGATTCACCGTGGGGACCGGGGCGTCCGGGCTGGCATATCGAGTGTTCGGTGATGAGCGAATATCATCTCGGTGAGCATTTCGACATCCACGGCGGCGGCCAGGATCTGCAGTTTCCGCACCACGAGAACGAGATCGCGCAATCCGAAGGTGCGCACAGCCATCCGTTCGTCAATTACTGGATGCACAACGGCTTCGTGCGTGTCGACAACGAGAAAATGTCGAAATCGCTCGGCAATTTCTTCACCGTGCGCGAGGTGCTAAAGAAGTTCGATCCCGAAGTCGTGCGTTTCTTCATCCTGCGCGCGCACTACCGCAGCCCACTCAATTATTCGGACGCGCATCTCGATGACGCGCGTCAGGCGCTGACCCGGCTCTACACGGCGTTGAAAGATGTGGACGTTGCGCCCGCGGCAATCGACTGGAACGGCCCGTACGCGAAGCGTTTCCGCGACGCGATGGATGACGATTTCAATTCGCCCGAAGCCATGGCGGTACTATTCGAACTGGCGAGCGAAGTGAATCGCACCAAGTCGCCGGCAACCGCTACGCTGCTGAAATCACTGGCCGGCATTCTTGGATTGCTGACGCGCGACGCCAATGTCTTTCTTCAGGCGACACCGTCGCATGCCGGCGATGACGGCCTCGATGCGTTGCGGATCGAAAGTCTGATTGCCGCACGCAAGGCAGCACGCGGCGCCAGGAATTTTGCCGAAGCCGACCGCATCCGCAAGGAACTGGCGGATGCCGGTATCGTGCTTGAGGACACGCCGCAGGGGACGGTGTGGCGGCGGGGTTAGGGGTTCGTTTAAAAGCGACAACCGCAGAGGCGCAGAGACGCAGAGGAAACG
>JBDZVW010000443.1:0-2433 GCA_040255885.1 Betaproteobacteria bacterium | reverse complement strand
GCCTTCGATGACGATCTCGGCGGTGGCCGGCACCAGCAGGTCGACCGATTCGGCCTGCACGACATCGAGTGGTTCACCGAAATATGCGCCGAGATAGTGCGATTCATCGGCGCCTTCGGGCAACGGCATGCCGCCGACGTAGGGAAGTGCCGGTTCGACGCCGAGCGCGACCGCGACCGGCATGGGTTCGCCCCGTTTTTCCCACTGCGCCTTGATGATCCCGAGATGCTGTGGCGGCGGGATCAGACAGGCGAGCCGGTTGCGATCGACCAGCATCATGCGGTTGATCGACCAGTTGGTCCAAGAGCCGTCCGGTGTCTTGGCGATGTTGAGTCCGTAAGTCTGGATATAGCGCCCGCCGTCACCGTCGTGGATCAGGGGTGTCGGAAAACGCAGCAGGTCGATGTCGTCACCGCGCATGATGTTCTGCTTGCACGGGCCGGTCGGCAGGATGCGCGGCGGGATCGGCTCGCGTGCACGGGCGTCGGCCAATGCGGTGACAATGTCCGCGCCCTTCGCATCTGCAGGCAGGCCGAGCGCCAGCGCGATGCGGGCGTAAGTCATGCCGGGTACGGCCGACAACCCGCCGGGTGCGGCGAGCGCGCGAAACCCGTCCTTGTCCCCGGTGATGTTGGTAAACAGCGGGGCGGGTGCGCGCAGCTCGTAGGACCGGCGCGCGATCGCGCCGAGTTCGAGATTCCAGTCCACCTGTTTGTCGATGGGCTGGACGTCGCCGATCTTTTGCAGTTCGTCGATGAAGTCACGCAGGCTGCGCAGGTGTTTCATGAAACCTCCAGTTGTGGGCTCGTGGATAGGCACCGGCCGCCGCCATGCACGTGCGTTTGTCGTTACAGTCGTTCGGAGATGGGTGTCACGCTTCGGCCAGAGCGGGATCGCCTTGCCAACGTGCAATGTCCGCGACCTTGACGCCAAGGAAGTCCAGCGCCCGTGCCGCAGTCTGGGTAACGATGTCGTCCACGCTTTTCGGCCGCAGATAGAACGCCGGCAGCGGCGGCATCACCACCCCACCCATTTCGGTGACCGCGGTCATCGCCCGCAGGTGCGCAAGCGTCAGCGGCGTTTCGCGCACCAGCAGGACCAGTCGTCGACGCTCCTTCAGGGTCACGTCGGCCGCGCGCGTCAGCAGGTTGTCGCCCGTGCCGTAGGCAATCGCGGAGAGCGTGTGCGCCGAGCAGGGCGCGACCAGCATGGCATCGATCTCGAAAGATCCCGAAGCAATCGCGGCGCCGATGTTGTCGATGGCGTGCGTGAAATCGGCCAGCGCACGCAATTGTTTGGCCGTCAGATCCGTTTCGTAGGCGCGCGTGCGGTCGGCGGGTCGTGTCACCACGAGATGCGTTTCCGCGCCTGCCGCCCGCGCCAGTTCGAGTGCGCGTATGCCCAGCGCGATCCCGGTGGCGCCCGAGATGCCGACGATCAGGCGCAATCGGCGTGCGGCAGTCATCGGCGGCACCCGGCAGGTGGCGGCATGTGGTGGAAGCCATTCGATGCAGCGCGGGAAAAAATTCGTGACGGGAGATTCGGTTCGTCCTGCATAAGGCTTTCTGCGGGTGGATTCGAGAGCCGCATCGGGGAGTGCGGGAGTGCGAGGCTCAAGGCTGCGCGTGGTTCCAGGCGTCGAGGTTGGCCGCAAGGCGCCGCAGCGCGCGGGCAATCTGGTGTCGCTGGGCCATGCTGATGCCTTCAAATACCGCCGCCTCGCCGGTGGCGATGTTCGGGACCAGTCGCGAGACCAGCTTGCGTCCCTTGGGGGTGATGCACAGCGAAATGCGGCGGCGATCGTCCGCATCCTCGCTGCGTGTCGCGAGCCCGTGTTTCACCAGCTCATCGGCCACGCGCGTCATGTTGGCGCGTCCTAGATGGTCGAAATTGCACAGTTCGCTGGGCGCGGCGCAGCCTCCCTTGCTGGTCAACAGCATCAAGGCACGAAACTCGGTCTTGCCGATCCCGGCGTGCTTCCGGACCTCGCGGCCAAACGCCGCTTCCAGCGCCGGCGCGACCATCTGCAGCATCCGCAACAGGATCACGTCATCGGCCGGAAAGCCGTCGATGCCCGAGGCCGCGATGCGAAAAGCGGACTCCATGGCTTCGATGGATTCGCAAAGGGAGCGTTGTGCAAGCTGACTCATGTCGACTGAAAATAGTTCACTGACGAACTATATGCTAGCATACTATTTCGATGGCGCAAACGAATGGAGTTGAATCGATGAACGTGCTGGTATTCGGTGCATCCGGCGCGACTGGGCGGGAAGTGGTCAGGCAGTCGCTCGACCGTGGGCACGCGGTTCGCGCATTCGTTCGCGATCCCGGCAAGCTTGGGATCGAGCACGCCAGACTTGCAACGATGGCTGGCGACGTGACCGACTACGCCTCGGTGCAGCATGCCGTCCGGGAAGCCGATGTCGTTGCGAG
>JBDZVW010000442.1:0-2444 GCA_040255885.1 Betaproteobacteria bacterium | reverse complement strand
TCTACCAACTGAGCTAATCCGGCGTGGGCCGGAAATTATAGCGCAATGAAACAGCGCGTTGGTCAGCCGTGCGGCGGCGGTTGCATGGCATGCGGTCCGCATGCCATTCACTTGATGACCTGCAGCTTCGGCTTTCCGCCGGCCGGCGGGGTCGGAGGCTCATCCGGCGGTCGCGGCACATCGGCTGCCGTTGTGGCATCGGCCGATTGCGGCTCGAACGAGATGCCCTGTCCGTTTTCGCGCGCAAAAATTGCGCTGACCGCTTCCACCGGAATCGAGCATTCGCGCGACACGCCGCCAAAGCGCGCCGAAAACCGGATGACATCGTTGTCGATGGTCAGCCGGTGCGTCGCGGCAGCGCCGATATTGAGCACGATCTCGCCGTTTTTCACGTATTCCATCGGCACGCGCGTCGCCGCATCGACTTTCACCGTCAAATGCGGCGTCAGACCGCTGTCCGTGCACCATTCATGGATCGCGCGGATCAGGTACGGCGTGGTCGGGAGCGTCTTCATCGTGCGTCCATCATTGGCGCGACGCCTGTCTCACCTGCGCATGACCTTCTCGGCCGGTGTCAGCGCATCGATGAACGCCGGCCGGCTGAACAGCCGTTCCGCATATTTCATCAGCGGCGCCGCCTGCTTCGGCAGCTGGATGCCATAATGATCGAGCCGCCACAGCAGCGGTGCGATTGCCACGTCGAGCATCGAGAATTCCTCGCCCAGCATGTACTTCTGCTTCGTGAACACCGGTGCAATCTGGGTCAGGTTGTCGCGCACCGCCGCACGCACCTTGTCGGCCACCTTCTGGTTGTTGCGCTCCAGCGTGCCGACGTGGTTGAACAGCTCCTGTTCGAAGCGGAACAGGAACAGGCGCGCCCGCGCGCGCATCACCGGGTCCGCCGGCATCAGCTGCGGATGCGGAAAACGGTCGTCGATATATTCGTTGATGATGTTCGACTCGTACAGAATCAGGTCGCGTTCCACCAGCACCGGGACCTGGTTGTACGGGTTCATCACCGCAATGTCTTCGGGCTTGTTGAACAGATCGACATCGATGATCTGGAAATCCATCCCCTTTTCGTACAGCACGATGCGGCAGCGCTGGCTGAAGGGGCAGCTGGTACCCGAGTATAAGGTCATCATGATGGTTCGCCCGTCCCTTGCACGAACAGCTCGCGCCCACTAAGGCGTGCGGCGGAGTGTCAATCCGTCTAATGCACGTCCTTCCAGTACTCCCGCTTCAGCAGATACGCCAGCAGCAGGAAGATCGCCAGGAAAATCAGTACATAAATGCCGATGGTCTGGCGCTCGAGGCGCACCGGCTCGCTCTGATAGACGAGATAGTTGACGAGGTCGGCCACGGCCCGGTCATACTCCATCGGCGTCATCGTGCCGGGTTTGGCGAGCGCCAGCTTGTGCACTTCCTGCTGGCCTTCAGAATCCTTGACCTTTTCCGTCTTCAGCACCTGCACGCCCTGCAACTGCCACAGCACGTTCGGCATCGCCACGTTGGGATAGACCAGATTGTTCCAGCCGGTGGGACGCTTCGGATCACGATAGAAGCTGCGCAGATACGTGTAAAGGAAATCGGCGCCGTTATGGCCCTCGGACAGCGAGCGCGCGATCACCGACAGATCGGGCGGCGCCTTGCCGAACCAGTCGGCGGCGTCTTTCGAGTCCATCGCCACCTTCATCTCGTCGCCAACCTTGGCGCCAGTGAAGATCAGGTTGTTCTCGATTTCCTTGTCGGTCAGCCCGATGTCGTGAAGCCGGTTGTAGCGCATGTACTTGGCGCTGTGGCAGCTCAGGCAGTAATTGGTGAACAGGCGTGCGCCGCGCTGCAGCGACAGCGCATCACGTTCGTTGATCGGCGCCTTGTCGAGATGGAAGCCCTCTTCGGCTGCCGCACCGAACGCGATGCCGGCCAGCATCAGCACCGCGATCATCCGCGCCACAAACCGCATCACCGAGTGCATTGTTGGATGAATCATCATGTTGTTCTTTCCGGTTCGGGTTTGCATTTGTCGAGTCTCGAATACCACGGCATCAACAGGAAGAAGCCGAAGTAAATGAGCATCAGTATGTCCGCGGTGTGGTTGGCGAGAACGGTCGGCGGCTGAGTGCCGAGATAACCGAGCCACAGCACCGAGATCACGAACAGTGTCAGTGCGGTCTTGAAAATCGGGCCGCGGTAACGGATCGACTTCACCTTGCCGCGATCCAGCCACGGCAGCGCGAAATAAATCAGCACCGCGCACGCGATGACCACCACGCCCCAGAACTTGGCATCGACGCCGAACAGCGGATAGGTGATGCCGCGCAACATCGCATAATACGGCGTGAAGTACCACACCGGGCGAATTTCGGGCGGCGTCTGCAGCGGATTCGCCGGCTGGAAGTTGTTGTACTCGAGGAAGTAGCCGTGCATCTCCGGCGTGAAAA
>JBDZVW010000093.1:0-9182 GCA_040255885.1 Betaproteobacteria bacterium | reverse complement strand
ATTCGCGCAGATCATCGACGTTCTTTTTGTACGAAACGCCCAGCACCAGTGCGCGACTGCCGTTGATCGTGCGGCGCCGGCGGTTCAGCGCGTCGGCGATTTTCTCGATCACCCAGTGCGGCATCGCGCTGTTGATCTCGCCGGACAGCTCGATGAAACGCGTATGCACACCGTACTCGCGCGCCTTCCACGTCAGGTAGAACGGATCGATCGGGATGCAGTGCCCGCCCAGTCCCGGGCCCGGATAGTACGGCACGAAACCGAACGGCTTGGTCGACGCGGCGCGGATCACTTCGTGAATGTCGATGCCCATGCGATCGGCGATCATCTTCATTTCGTTGACCAGCCCGATGTTGACCGCGCGGTGAATGTTTTCCAGCAGCTTCGCCATCTCCGCGGCGCGCGTCGAACTCATCGGGATCACGCGGTCGATCGCCTGGCCGTAGAGCGCGAGCCCGACTTCCAGACAGGCCGGCGTCGAACCGCCGCACAGCTTCGGAATGGCACGCGTCACCGATTGCGGATTGCCGGGATCCTCGCGTTCCGGCGAGAAGCACAGAAACACGTCCTCTCCGACATGCAAGCCGCGCGCTTCGATGCGCGGCTTCAGTTCCTCGTCAGTGGTACCGGGATACGTCGTGCTTTCGAGTGACACGATCTGGCCGGCGCGCATGTAGGGCAGCACTTCGTCGATCGTTCCGGTGACGTAGCTCAGGTCCGGCTCGCGATAGGCATTGAGCGGCGTCGGCACGCAGATGATCAGCGCGTCGGCTTCGCCGCTGCGGCTGAAATCGGCGCTCGCCTCGAAGCCGCGCTTGAGCGCCGTCGCGATTTCATCGGGCCGGATGCGCTCGATGTAGCTGCCGCCGGCGTTGAGCGTTTCGACCTTGGCGGCGTCGATGTCGAAGCCCAGCACGCGATAGCCGGTTTCGGCGAAACGCAGCACCAGCGGCAATCCGACGTAGCCCAGTCCGATCACGCCGATCACGGCCGATTTGTCATTGAATTTCGTTATCAGCGCATTTTTTGTCATGGTGTTGAAAACCCGCACATTCGCGCCGCAGACTGCAAGCGAATCTTTGCGCGAAATCAAGAAAACGCGGCGGCCCGTGCCGCCACGGCAATCCGATCCATTATACTGTGGCCCGTTTCCGAAAAGCTGCCGTCATGACAACTTCGCCGAATCACGAATCCGCGCCACGATTGCGCACCACCGCCGCCGAGATCGGTCTCGATACCGTGCGCGACGTGGTGGACGATTTTTACAACCGGGTGCAGCGGCATCCGGCGCTCTCGGTGCCGTTCTCGATCGTCGACGACTGGAACGAGCACAAGGCACACCTCACCCATTTCTGGTGGGTCGCACTGGGCGGCGCGGCGTACCGCGACAAACCCTACAACGTCGCGGTGAAGCACATGGAAGCCGGCTTCACGCCCGAGCTGCTGATCGACTGGCTCACGCTTTTTCACGAGACGCTGTCCGACCATCTCGCGCCGGAACAGGCCATGCAGTGGTTCGCGCGTGCGCAGAACATCGGGCGTTCCCTCAACATGATGCACCAGCACTTCCTGAGCGGCGAGCGCCGCATCGCCTGATTTCCCGCCTTTGACGCAAGCCGGCCGCGCATCCCGCGACCACACTGCGCAACGCTTGCGGCACGGCGGCGCGCGCCACCGCCGCCAATCAATCCGCGCGAAACATGCTTCAATGAACGCCGTTTCAACTCGGCGCGAAAATCATTGACCCTCTGAATGAGAATCCGTATCATTTCTATTTGGACCATTCTGTATCGAGGCGTCTTCATGAACATGCGTTCCGTAGCGTGCACGGCAATCTTTTTCGGTGTCGCTGCATTCGCACCGGTTGCCACGCTCGCCGCAATGCCGACTTTCACGCTGTCGATCAAGGATCACAAGTTCGATCCCGCCGAACTGCATGTTCCCGCCGGACAGAAGATCAAGCTGATGGTGAAAAACCTCGACAAGACACCGGAAGAATTCGAAAGCCATGAGATGAAACGTGAGAAGGTGATCCCCGGCGGCACCACCGGCACGGTTTACATCGGCCCGCTCGATGCGGGCACCTACAAGTTTTTCGGTGATTTCCACCAGGCTACCGCACAGGGCAGGATCATTGCCAAGTAGAGGCACGCATGCTGGCCACTGCCATTATCGTCTTCCGTGAAGTTCTCGAAGCGTCGCTGATCATCTGCATCGTGATGGCGGCGACCAAGGGTGTGCCGGCGCGCGGGCGCTGGGTCAGCGCCGGCACTGTGGCCGGCATCGTCGGCGCAGTAATCGTCGCGCTGTTTGCCGACCAGATCGCCTCTGCAGCCGAAGGAGGCGGGCAGGAAATCTTCAACGCCACGGTGCTGTTCGTCGCAGTGATCATGCTGGCGTGGCACAACATCTGGATGAACAGCCACGGCCGCGAAATGGCGACCACGATGAAACGGATCGGCGCCGCGGTGCGCGCCGGCAGCCGGCCGATGTATGCACTGGCGATCGTGTGCGGCATCGCGGTGCTGCGTGAAGGCTCCGAGATCGTGCTGTTCCTGTACGGCATCGCGTCGTCCGGCACAGGCGCGATCGGCATGCTGATCGGCGGCGTTATCGGCGTGATTGCCGGCGCGGCCTTCGGCACAGCGCTGTACTACGGCTTGCTGCGCATTCCGCTGCGCCACCTGTTCACCGTCACCAACTGGATCATTCTGCTGCTCGCATCGGGCATGGCGGCGCAGGGTGCGTCGTTCCTGGTGCAGGCCAATCTGCTGCCGGCGCTCGGCTCGACCATCTGGGATACGTCGTGGCTTCTGACCGAGGGCAGCATCCTCGGCAAGGTGCTGCACACGCTGGTCGGCTATACCGCGCGTCCGTCCGGCATCCAGCTCGTGTTCTACCTCGTGACGCTGATCACGATCCTGACGCTGATGAAGCTGTTCAATCGCAAGCCGCACCGCGCCGCCCCCGAAAAAGCGGCGGACGGCGCGACCCGCGTGCCGATGTCATCCTGACGTTTCCGGCTCCCCCGCAAACCGGCCGCGGTGCGGTCGAAAAATGGCAGGCGCCGCGTGCATTCCTTCTGACTGCCGCCGCGCCGGCAACGCTGCCGGTATATAATTCCGGCTTTTCCGCAGGATAGCCATGAGCCTCGAACAAGTGGGATCGGGTCGCGATCTCCCGAACGATTTCAACGTGATCGTCGAAATTCCGATGAATGCCGATCCGATCAAGTACGAGGTGGACAAGGAAACCGGCGCGATCTTCGTCGACCGCTTCATGGCCACCGCGATGCGCTATCCGTGCAACTACGGCTACATTCCGAACACGCTGTCGCAGGACGGCGATCCGGTCGACGTGCTGGTGGTCAGTCCGTTTCCGCTGATCAGCGGCGTGGTGGTGCGCTGCCGCCCGGTCGGCATGCTGAAGATGGTCGACGAAGCCGGCATCGACATGAAAGTGCTGGCGGTGCCGATCGACAAATCATGCACGCTTTATCGCGACATCGGCACGCCGCGCGATCTGCAACAGTCGGTGCTATACCAGATCTCGCATTTCTTCGAGCACTACAAGGATCTCGAAGCCGGCAAGTGGGTGAAGGTCGAAGGCTGGGTCGGCACCGAAGAAGCGAAAGCCGAGATTCTGGAAGGCGTGAAACGCTACAAGGGTGCCAGAAAAAAACCGCGGTTCTGACATCAGGCGGTTGGCTTCCGCCGCGAGCGGATAACAGGCAGTATTCGGCCGCCGAACGGTATTTACTTCCCCCCTGTCACAAGCGCAAAATCGGCGCACGCATGGATGCCGGAAGAGCGTCCGCCGATGGGCAAGCAGGAGGGTTCAGATTCATGCAAAACGGGCGCAGACCCGGGATTTTCCGTTCGCGCGCATGGCATGCAGCGCAGGGCTGCATCATCGCAATTGCCGCGTTGGTCACATTGAGCACTGCACAATCACAGCCGCTGGCGGGCGGCAACTACGGCTGCAGCTGGCGCGGCGTATCGTTCGCGTCTCCGCTGACGTCAAACGAACAGGCGGCCGCCGGCAGCCTGAATGACGCGCGCGGCACGTCCAACCTGCAGCAACTGATCGGCGCGCTCGACACGCTGTCGGACGACCAGGCCCGGTCCGCGCTGGACAATCTCGGCGGCGAAATCTACGCCAACCTGGCGCGGGTGAGCCTGACCGTCGCCTCCGGCGTGCTGCGCACCATCGCCAGCCGCATCGGCGGCCTCGATATGGCAAGCACCATCGGCGCGGCCGGCTACGCCAGCGGATTGAAAGCGGCGTACACGAATCCGTGGGCGATTTCGGAGACCGATCAGACTTGTGCGCCACTGGCGGTGAACACCACGGCCCCGTCCACGCTCGGCCTTCACGGTTTCTGGATGCAGATGCTGGGCACGTCCGGCTCCGCGCTCGGCGACGGCAACGCGCCGGGCTACGGCTACGGCAGTCAGGGCATGATGGTCGGGTATGAGCGCACGCTGGCCGGCGGCACCGTACTCGGTGCCACCCTCGCTTACACGAAAACCAGCGTGACGCTCGACAGCGGCGGCAGCGGCAGCTTCGACAGCCCGCAGTTCGCCACTTACGGCAAGTACACCAGCGGGCCGTGGGCGTTCAAGGGCGTGGTGGACTATGCGACCAACCAATACCATGCCGAGCGCACGATCGCGTTCGGTGATACGATCGATCAGGCTCAGGGCAGCTACGGTGCGCAGCAGTGGTCGGCGTATGCCGAGGCCGCGTACGACTGGCCGCTGTACGGTTTCAGCGTGCAGCCGGTGGCCGCGCTGTCGTGGGTGAACCTGGAGCAGGATGCATTCACCGAAAGCGGCGCCGGCGGCGCCGATCTGGCGGTGCTGGGCGGCACCGCCAACACGCTGACTTCGACGCTCGGCGCGCGCGTCACGCGTTCGTTCAGCAGCGGCAACGGCAACAACGCCAGAGTCGAGCTGCGCGCCTACTGGACGCCGACACTGACCGACACCGAAACGCGCGTCGCGAGCCGCTTCGCGGAGGCGCCGGACAGCCCCGCGTTCACCGTGGCCAGCACGCAGCCGTCACGCGATGCGGCACTGTTCGGCGCCGGCTTCACGGCGCAGATGTGGAAGAACCTGTCGCTGCACGTCGATTACAACACCACGCTGAGCGACAGCGAATCGAGCCAGACGGTAGTCGCCGGGATGGAGTACACGTGGTGACGCGCCGGTACGCAGCCGGATGAAGCTCTGCATCGTATCGGACAGTCACGACCGTGCCGATCTGCTGTTGCGCGCGGTACACACAGCAATGGACGAAGGCGCGCGAACGGTGATCCATTGCGGCGACATCATAAGCGCCGACACACTGCGCGGCCTGCGTGCAGCGGCGGTCACGGTGCACGCCGTCCATGGCAACAACGCCGGCAATCCCGCCGACCTCATCGCGCTCGCCAATGAGCCGGGCAGCCGCATCCGCTATTACGGCGAAGAAGCGCAACTGCTGCTCGGCGATCGCAGGATCTTCGTTACCCACTACCCGGACCGTGCGCAGTCGCAGGCCGCGGCGGGCGGCTGCGACATCGTTTGCTGCGGACACAGCCACCGCGCCGAAATCAGAACCGTCGACAATCCGGACGGCGGCACGCTGCTGATCAATCCCGGTACCGTCGCCGGAATACGGGCGGCCCCGACTTTTGCAGTAGGCGAACTGCGGACGCTCGAATTCGGCCTCCGGCCACTGTAATACGCAAACAAGCGGCGGTGGCGCAACGCCTTAACGCTTTCATTCCACCGCTTCCATCAGCAGCCACAGCATCGCGCCAATGCCAACCGGCATACCGTAGCGCGCGACATGCGAGCGCGCCGGACCGCGCACGATTTCGACCGGGACAGGCGTCAGCTCCACGATCCGCCGCACCATCAAGTCACCGATGGCATCCACACCCCACATGCCTTTGGCCAGCCCCATCACAATCTGCTGGCAACCCAGGCGGTGTGCGTGGGATGCCACGGTTGCCGCCACGTCGCCGAACTCAACATGAGCGACGTATGGCACGCCGGCCTGATCGAGCAATGTACGCGCCGGCTGTAGCACGCGTCTGGCAGCGGCACGATGGTATGCGGCGCGTACGTCAAACCGGACAAAGCGCGCCACATGATGCGAAAACGGCGTCCGCACATGCAGCAGATGCACCTCCACGGACCGGTCTGCGCGATGATGTTCGATGGCACGCCTGACGCTGCCAGCCGTATCGAACGAAGCCCCGATTGGAATCAGAATACCAGTCATGTTCCGTCTCCTCTCACAGCAACCGATTGCGACGACCCTTACTTCGACGTGTCGGTGATGCGCACATAGCGCCCATCCGGCCGGTTGCGCATTGCGCGCCGGTTGCGCCAGTAGCCGAAGCCCAGCACGCCGCCGATCACCAGCACATGGAGCAAAACCGGAACCGCGCGATGATCCGCGACGTATTCCGCAATCAACGCTTCACCGGTGATCATTTTCACCGCAGTCCATGCCAGTACGCCGGCCCCCACATAAATGACGGCGGGAAAGCGCTGCATCAGCCGCAGCACCAGCGTACTGCCCCAGACCACGATCGGAACACTGATTGCGAGCCCGATCAATACCAGCGCGAAGCTGCCGTGTGCCGCTCCGGCCACCGCCAGCACGTTGTCGACGCCCATCACCGCGTCGGCGATGACGATGGTTCTCAGCGCACCCCAGAAACTGTTGGCCGCGGTCGTTTTGTGCTCACCATCCGATTCGTCGCTGCGCAGCAGCCGCAGCGCGATCCAGATCAGCGCCAGGCCGCCGGTGAGCATGAGACCCGGGATACCGAGCAGCCATACCGCCGCCAGCGTAAGCGCTGCGCGCACCGCGATGGCGCCGGCGGTGCCGAACAGGATGGTTCGTTTCTGCAGATGCGGCGGAACGTTGCGCGCGGCCAGCGCGATGACGATGGCATTATCTCCGGCCAGCACCAGATCGATGACGATGATCGCCAGCAGCGCGGAGAAAAAGTCCGGTGAGAGCAGTTCCATTTCAACCTCCAGGTTGCGGCGCCTGTCGCATCAACGTGAAACAGACGGCCGGTTGCACGCGCCTTCGCCGAGCTTGGAGCCGGTCACGCGCATTTCGCGAAACCGACGCCGCACTGGCAAAGGTCTCGCTTGCAACCTGGTGGTTGCCGGAAAAACCGGGGATGCAATCCCGTGATGACGGTCTTTCCGCAAGCAGCGCATCGCGCACTGCCTTGAAGCTACTCCCCTTTGGGGAAGACACCATTCATGAGTCCAACAAACGGACCCGTATGGCCACAGCTTGCTGATTCAAAATCCAAACTGCACGGTCATTATGACAGCCGGTGTATTCGCTGGCAACCGGAAAATGACACGAACAGCACCGTGCGTCATTCATTGGATAGAATTTGTCCATAAATACATAATCCATTGAATAGCAAAGAATTATTACCGGTTCACTGCGTCGGCCACGAGCTGACCGGGATTTCATCGATCACATGGCGTCGCGGTAAACGGCGCCAGCCGCTGCTGGCACGGCGCGCTGGCCCGGTTCTATAATTGAACAGCCTGCAACCGATCGGTCCAGGAGAATCGAAATGAGCTCTGTGACTATCAACGTCCCCTCCCCCGAAATCGTCCTTCCCCAACCCATTCTGCTGCGCCACGATGCCGGCGGCGTTGCGACGCTTACGTTGAATCGCCCGAAGCAGTTCAATGCGCTGTCCTCCGCGATGCTCGACAAGCTGCAGGCCGCACTGGATCACATCGCCGAAAGCCGATCAGTCCGCGTCGTCGTCATCGCCGGTGAAGGCAAGGCGTTTTGCGCCGGCCATGATCTGAAGGAAATGCGGGCACATCAAAACCCGGAATTCATCCGCGATCTGTTCACGCGCTGCAGCCGCATGATGACCACCCTTACGCGCATGCCACAGCCGGTGATCGCCCGCGTGCACGGCATCGCCGCTGCGGCCGGCTGCCAGCTCGTCGCGCAATGCGACCTCGCCGTCACGGTCGACGCCGCGCAATTCGCGACGTCCGGCGTCAAGTACGGACTGTTCTGCTCCACGCCCGGCGTCGCGCTGGCGCGCAACGTGTCACGCAAGCAGGCAATGGAAATGCTGCTGACCGGCGAATTCATCGATGCAAAGACCGCACTGCGTTACGGACTCGTCAACCGGGTCGTATCGCCCGAAGCGCTCGACGCCGAGATCGACAAGCTGGCGCAGTCGATCATCGCCAAAACGCCGGTGGCGATTGCCTTGGGCAAAAAGGCGTTCTACGAGCAGATCGAGAACAGCCTGGAAGACGCCTATCGTCTCGCGACCGAAACGATGACCTGCAACATGATGACCGACGATGCCGCGGAAGGTGTGGCGGCGTTCATCGAAAAACGCGATCCGCAGTGGCGCGGTTCGTAGCGGCGCAACGGCAGGCATCTGCACGACGGCGCCTGTCGCGGCCCGGATGCTGCGACGGGGCGGCGCAAAACTGATACACTGAATACCTGATTTCGATCCGCCGCCGGTTTCGGGCGGATCCACAACGCAGGATGGAACGTTCGGATGCCGTCCGCGCATACCCCATTTCACGACTAACACGACATCATGCGAATCGAAGTACACGTTCACGGCGACATTTTCCTGACCCGCAGCACGACCCGCACGGACATCGAGACCGCGCTCCAGCCGCTGCTCGATTATCTCGACGTGGACACGCCCGAAGAAGCCGCCAGCCTTTATTCCGAAGAGCCCGGCATTGCACTGGACCGTGGGCGCCGCATTCTCGAAATCTGCTGGAGCGGCTACATCGGCCGCAGCTTCCAGCAATGCCTCGAACAGGCGTTGCTGGCGCTGGGGCCCTGCACCGAGCGCGCATCCGAGGTCACCGCTTCGCTGTATCACGACAACGGCGAAAACGAAACGCGCGTATTTTTCGTCGGCCCGACGTCGGAATCGATCCGCGGCGCGCAGCGCCAGCGCATGGTCGAAGACGTCGGCCTGCTGCTGTCACGCCAGTTCACGAAGGAAGCCGTGGATGAAGTGGTCGCCCTGGTCAATCAGCTTTTCGAGCGCGACAGCGGCAGCGCCGCCGTCGGGCTGCGCTGGGAGAGCCACCCTGCTGCGCCCGCCGCGCCCGGCAGCCCGGCGCGCGGACGCAAGCGGCTGCACTGAT
>JBDZVW010000441.1:0-2450 GCA_040255885.1 Betaproteobacteria bacterium | reverse complement strand
TTCGACATGGCAAAAGTTCTCGCGACGGAAATCCGCGCCGGCAATCTGATCGAATGGGACAAGCGGATATGGCGTGTACTGAAAGCTTACCATGTGCACGTCGGCGGACGCGGCGGCGCCTTCATGCAGGTCGAAATGAAGGACATTGAAAACGGCACGAAAAGCAATCAGCGCATCCGCACCGATGACAAGGTCGAGCGTGCGTTCGTCGAGCCGCGCAACATGCAGTACCTGTACAACGACGGCGACAGCTACGTGTTCATGGATCAGGAAACCTTCGAGCAGCTGCATCTGTCGGCGGATTTCCTGGAAGGCCAGGCCGGCTATCTGACGCCGAATGCCGACGTGCAGGTGAACTTCCACAACGAGCGGCCGATCGGCGTGCAGCTTCCGGCCAGCGTAGTGCTAACGGTGACGCAGACCGAACCCAATCTGAAGGGAGCGACCGCAACCGGCTCATTCAAGCCCGCCACCACCGACACCGGTCTCACGGTGCTGGTGCCGCAGTTCGTCGGCGAAGGCGAAAAGATCAAGGTCAACAGCGACACCGGCGAATACATCGAGCGGGCATGAATCAGGATCGAGGATGGAGGATCGAGGGAAAATTTCCGGCGCGCGAAGCGCGCCGCACACTTTAACTCAATCCTCCATCCTCAATCCTCGATCCTGCCCTTCGGCCGAAACAGCTTGATCTCCGCCTCGCGCGGCGGTGTTTCCCAGCCGCTGGCTTCCGGCTGCAGCGTAACGTGCTCGATGCCGAAGCGTTCTTTCAGCAGCGCACGCGCGAACTGTAACGTCTGCGGCCAATGCCGGATGTCCGGTACTTCCAGATGCGCCGACAGCGCGACGTTGCCGGGCGTCAGATCCCAGATGTGCAGATCATGGACGTGACTGACGCCGGACAGCTGCGCCAGCGCCTCTCCGACCTGGTTCAGATCAACCGCGCGCGGCACGCCTTCCATCAGCACATGCATCACGTCGCGCAGCAGGCGCAGTGTCGACGCCAGAATCAGTGCGCCGATGACGAACGACAGGATCGGATCGATCGGCAGCCAGCCGGTGAAATAAACCACCGCACCGGCGATCAGCGCCGCCAGCGAGCCGAGCACGTCTCCCAGCACGTGAATCAGCGCGGCGCGCATGTTGATCGACGATTCGGCGCGGCCGATCAGATAGGCAACCGCGAGATTCACCAGCAGGCCGATGAACGCGATCCCAATCACCTCGGTGCCGGCGACCGCGACCGGATGGCGCAGCCGGCGCACCGCCTCGACCACGATGAAGACGATGATCACCAGCATCGCCATGCCATTGATCAGCGCGGCGATCACTTCGGCGCGCACCAGGCCGTACGAATGACGCTTGCCGGCCGGCCGCCGCGCCAGCCGCGACGCCACCAGTGCCAGCGTCAGCGCCAGTGCATCGGAGAACATGTGGCCGGCATCGCTGACCAGCGCCAGTGATCCCGCCCACAGGCCGCCGAACAACTCGATCAGCGCGTAGCCGATCAGCAATGCCAGTGGCAGCGCCATGGCCGGCGCACTGGCGGCGTGACCATGAGAGTGGCCGTGATGATGACCGTGGTCGTGCGCCATTGGAACGGTCAGAAGGCGGCAGCCGTGCCCGCAATCGCCAACAATGTCGAGCAACGGCACTCACGACTTCCCCCTTTGAAAAAGGGGGATTGAGGGGGATTTAAAGCATGTCCGGCAGGCAGACGCCGCAAATCCCCCCTGCCCCCCTTTTGCAAAGGGGGGTTTATAAGCGCACGGTTTACGTCATGTCGCTTCATGACCTTCGGCACCCGCGATGCCGCGCAGCGCAGCTCCGTAGCGCGCATCCCGGCGCAGCGCCGCGAAATCGCGCATCGTGCCGCGTCCGTGCATGCGCGCCAGCCGTGCCAGTGACGGCGCCGGCATCTCGTAATCGAGGCCATCGAGCAGTTCGTCAACCGCCGCCGGGTTGTTGCATACCAGCACCAGGTCGCAACCGGCGCCGAACGCAGCCCGTGCACGCTGCACGACACCGCCGGCGACCTTCGCGCCTTCCATGCTCAAATCGTCGCTGAATATCGCGCCGTCGAAGCCGAACCGCCGGCGCAATATGTCTTTCAGCCACAAGGCCGAAAATCCGGCAGGCTGTACATCAACCGCGGAAAAGACGATATGCGCCGGCATGATGCCGGTGAGCCCATGATTGATCAGATGGCGGAACGGCAGCAGGTCGCTGCGCTCGATCGCGTCCAGCGACCGCTCATCGACCGGCACTTCAAGATGCGAATCCGCAGCGACGTGACCATGCCCCGGGAAATGCTTGCCGACGGCCGCCATGCCGGCCTTTTTCATGCCTGTCGTCAGCGCTTGCGCGAGATCCATGACGGCCTGCGGCTCCGCGTGGAACGCGCGATCGCCGATGATGCTGCTGTTGCCGTAGTCGATGTCGAGCACCGG
>JBDZVW010000440.1:0-2457 GCA_040255885.1 Betaproteobacteria bacterium | reverse complement strand
ACATCGTGCCGATTCCGGGCACCAAGCGCGTGAAGTACCTGGACGACAATCTCGGCGCGCTCGACGTGCATCTGGACAAGAACGATCTGGCGGCCATCGACGCCGAATTCCCGCGTGACGCCGCCGCCGGCGCACGCTACGTGCCGCAGATGATGCAATTGCTGCGCGGCTGAGCAAGGAAAAGCAGATCAAAAACAACTGCAACCGCAGAGGCGCAAAGGCGCAGAGGAACGCAAAGGGAAACAAAAGCAAAACAAAATCAGAAATTCTGAAGTTCTTTGGGTATTTCTTTGCGGCTTTTCTTTGCGCCTTCGCGCCTTTGCGGTTAATGCTTTTCTCTGCGTTTCCTCTGCGTCTCTGCGCCTCTGCGGTTATCGCCCTTGCTTTTCCTGGCGCCTTGGCGGTTCAGGGTTTTCATCGGACTAGGTTTCAGAAAGGAACAAACACATGGCGGAAAATTTGAACGGCACGGTGGCGCTGGTGACCGGTGCCAGCAGCGGCATTGGCGAAGCGGCGGCGCGGGCGCTGGCGGCGCGGGGCGCAACGGTGGCGGTGGCCGCGCGCCGCAAGGATCGGCTGGAAACGCTGGCGGCGGAACTGAAAAAGCAGGGCGGACGTGTGCTGGTGATCGAAGCCGATCTCACCGATCAGGCGCAGGCGGCGGCGTGCGTCGAGCGCACCGTAACCGAATGCGGCCGGCTCGACACGCTGGTCAACAATGCCGGCGTGATGCTGCTGGGGCCGGCGGTCGGCGCGCCGCTGGAAGAGTGGGAGCGCATGCTGGCGATCAACGTCCAGGGTCTGCTGTATTGCACGCACGCGGCGCTGCCGCACCTGCTGAAGGCGGCAGAGAGTGCGCCGCGCAATGTCGCCGACATCGTGAACGTCGCGTCGACCGCGGGACGCGTCGCGCGCGCCGGCGTCGGCGTTTACAACCTCACCAAGTTCGGTGTCGTCGCGTTCACCGAATCGCTGCGCCAGGAACTCGGCCGGCGCCACGTGCGTGTGTCGGTGGTGGAACCGGGCGTCGTGAAAACCGAACTGGGCAATCATCTGCGTCCCGAAATCAGGGAAGCGTCGCTCAAGCGCTTCGAAGGCGTGGAGCGGCTGGAGGCCGAAGACATTGCCGACGCGATCCAGTACATCGTGACGCGTCCGCGCCGCATGGCCGTGAACGAAATGCTGGTGCGGCCGACCGAGCAGGATTTCTGATTTGGTTTGCGGTGCGCGAGGCGTACCCTGACCACCCCGTCCGCTGCGCGTCCACCCCTCCTCATCCGAGGAGGGGAGTTTCGGGCGAATCGTTAGCCCGTCTTTTTTCCCCTCCTGTTTTTAAGGAGGGGAGGAGCGAAGCGGAGGGGTGGTCAAGGCGCGTCCCGCGCGCCACAATAACCGTAGGTCGGATTAGCGCGGCGTAATCCGACAATTCGCGCCACGTCGGATGACGCCTTCAAGCTAATCCGACCTGTGAGCCACCGGCATGAAATCATGCATCAAGCGTGATCCGGCACTACAATCTGACCACCATTGTGCGGAGTCGCGACATGCCGAAAATTCAGAGCGTGCCGGAGAGGGACAAAGCCGATCAGGCGCGTAGTGCAGTGGATGCGGTTTACCGCGCCGAATCGCGCCGCGTGCTGGCGACGCTGATCCGTCTGCTCGGCGATTTCGACATCGCTGAGGAAGCGCTGCACGACGCGTTTCGCGCGGCGCTGGAGCAATGGCCGCGCGACGGCGTGCCGGCCAATCCGCGCGCGTGGCTGGTCTCGACCGGCCGCTTCAAGGCGATCGACGGCATGCGCCGGCATGCCCGCTTTGATTCGATTGAAGATGTCACTGACGGCGTCGAAGCCATCGCCGACGACCGCGTGCCGCCGGATAGCGACGGCATCGAGGACGATCGGCTGCGGCTAGTCTTCACCTGCTGCCACCCGGCGCTGCCGCCCGACGCGCAGATCGCGCTGACGCTGCGCGAAGTCTGCGATCTCACGACCGAAGAGATCGCGCAGGCGTTCCTGACACCACCGTCCACGCTGGCGCAGCGCATCGTGCGCGCCAAGTCAAAAATCCGCGATGCACGCATTCCGTACGAGATGCCGGCACGCGCCGATCTGCCGGACCGGCTCGACAGCGTGCTGCGCGTGATCTATCTGGTCTTCAATGAAGGTTATTCCGCATCGTCCGGCGCCGCGCTGACGCGGCATGATCTGTCGGGCGAAGCGATCCGCCTCGGCAGGTTGCTGACTGAATTGCTGCCCGAGCCCGAGGTGGTGGGGCTGCTGGCGCTGATGCTGCTGCATGAATCGCGGCGCGCGGCGCGCACGTCGCCGGCCGGCGATCTGATCCTGCTGGACGAGCAGGACCGCTCGCTGTGGAATCGAGAACAGATTGCGGAAGGGCTGGCGCTGGTGGAGCGCGCGCTGTCGTCGCGCCGCTTCGGTCCGTACACGCTGCAAG
>JBDZVW010000092.1:0-9236 GCA_040255885.1 Betaproteobacteria bacterium | reverse complement strand
TGGGCATCGCGGTGAATTTCGTGCGAAACCTTGAACGCCTTCGCCGTCTGCGCAATGGCTGCTTCGTCACCCCACAGACCCACGAAACTCGGATCGAACTGCGCCAGGTATTGCGCAAGCCGTTGCGGCGTGTCGCGCGCGGGATCTACCGTAACGAACAAGACCTGCACGTGGCCCGCATCGGCGCCCAGGGATTTCCGCATCCTGGCCAGTGTCGCAAGCGTTGTCGGACACACATCGGGACAATGGGTATAGCCGAAGAACAACAGCACTACCTTGCCTTTGAAGTCGGCGAGGCTGCGCGGCTTGCCATCCTGGCCAGTCAGGTGAAAATCTTTGCCCCAGCTCGCGCCGGTAATATCGGCCGACTTGAATTTCTCTGCTGGCGTGCGAGGGCTGCAGCCGGTCGCAAACACCAGCAGAATAAGTGCCAGCCATGTACTCCACTGTCTGATCGCGGATCTCATGGTGTTACGTTGCCTCTAATCGCTCCGATCAATTCCCAACCGTAGCCAATTCCGTTTTCAAATCCTCCGCCGACAGCGCGCCCACTACCCTGCGTCCGTCGGAGAAGAAGAGCGTCGGCGTGGCGGCGATGCCGTGCGCGTGGCCGAATTTGACGATCTTTGCAATCGGGGTTTCGCACGGCGACTGCACCTTTTTCGGTGCAACCCCGAAAAGCATGACATCATCCCAAGCCTTGGCCGGATTTTTCGCGCACCAGATTGCCTGCGATTCGCTGGTTGCCCCCGGATGAATCTGTTCGATCGGAAACAGGAAGGTGTAGATGGTCAGATTATCGATGCCCATCATGTTTTGCTCGAGCTTTCTGCAGTAGGTACAGTCGGGGTCCTCGAATATCGCGATCTTGCGGCTGCCATTGCCCTTGACGCGCTTGATCGCGAGATCGAGCGGCAGCCGGTCGAACGGGATCGCATTGATTTTTGCGAGCGCTGCCTGGGTGAGATTTTGTTTGGTCTTTGTATCAATCAGCGAACCGGAAAAGACGTAGCGGCCATCTTGTGATGTGTAGAGAACGTGCCCATCCACCACCACTTCGAAAATTCCGGGAACGGGAGTCGGGGACACGTTTTTCACGGTACTTTCCGGAAATTCCCGTTGAAACAGGCCCCGGATCGCCGCCTCGTCCGCTCTCGCGTACGTCGAAGCCACCAACATGCCTGCCGAGAAGACAAGAAGAAGAACGTTAACGATGCTTCTCGTTTTCATGATGCCCCTTCCCGGCCACGCTGCGGATCTCGCCGATTCTTCATCACCGTTTAGCAAGTGCCTATGCCGTTCATCATGCCCACGTGCAATGCCCACATGCCGAAAGCGCCCGCTATCGCGATCGCCCCGATCACCGCCAATACGATCAACACGGCGTTGAGGACTGACGGCCGGCCAAGCCTGTTGCTTTCCTGAATCAACGGATTTTTCTGCGGATCGCTGGCACCGATGTAATCGCTCATGACGTCTCCACCGTTTGTTGTGCCTTGACAACCACGCGAGCGCCGCGGGCGGGCGGCTCTCCGTTATCCGTCTCCACTTCCTTCACCGGCTCCGGCGCCTTCGTCGGCTCACGATTGAGATCCCGCTCCTGCTCTTGCTCTGTCTGGTGCGCATTCATGCCTTTCATCATGATGATCATCGACAACGGGCAGACGAGCCCCAGCAGGATCGGCGATAGGCTCACAATGAAACTCCGGAACTGCGGCAAGGCGAAATAGCCAATGATGCCCAATAGCCCCAGACCTATGGCGGTCTTGACCATCGTTTTGGTGTCGCACTTCATGATCAGTCTCCTTTAAATCGGTAGCGCCGTAGCCAGGCGCCACCGGTGATTACTTTGACGTTGTCACTTTGCCGGTTGCTTTGCCGGTTGTGGCGGAAGTTTGTCGGCGTATTTAATGAGGATATTGCCCATCGCCTCCATCATCTCGCCATGCATCCGCATCGCGAGTGCCTCATTTCCGGCAGGAAATCGGCTCATCATCGGACATTCACCACCCATCATCATGTTCATCATCCCGCCCATCATGCCGTTACCGCCCATGTTTCCCATCATTCCGGCGTTCATGCCCGGCATGGTTTTCACGCCCTGTTCACTTTGCTGATGATGTTGCGCGTAGGCACCACCTTCTGTCGCGAAGCTCCATCCGCTTGCACTGAGCAGCATGGCAGCGAGTAATACCGGGAACAGTTTTTTCGCTCTCATAACAGTCTCCTTGAATCAAATTACGCATCGAATCGATCGGGCTCTAGTGAATGCCCATAGGGCTGTCACCGATGCCAACCGTGCCGGCTGCAAACAATAGACAGCAGCCGCCCTGGCTTATGCGGGCGTTCAATGAAATTTGGTAACGTGCACGCCCGCAACGGGGCGCACGGTCAGACCGCCAAATGGCGTTTCTGAAAGAGGATTACGCGATGAGTGGAGGTCGTTGTGGCTGTTCGGGAATGAACAGCGACACCCGATGATCGGCTAACGGGAGATATACGGTAGAAAATTCCAACGCAAATGGCAAAGACGCCGCCGCAGCAATCACCACGCCGGTGCAGGAAACACTGCAAGACGCCCCGCCGTGGCAATCAAGTGACATTGGAGTTGTCTGGCTGTTGCGATCAGAGTGATCGCCAGCATGCTCACACGGGGCAGTTTGCGCCCCGTCCGTCACTGCCGCCGTCCGAGATGACTGTGAATGACATGGCATCTGCGTCGCGGCAAAGCCGGAAACCGGCGGCCACGCGATCAAGACCAGCATCAGCAAATGAATTACAAATTTCACAGTACTACTATTATAGCAACTCTTTTCTGTACCAAAGCAACTCGCCGCGGCTGCTTGCTGCAGTCCAGGCAGGAGGACTGGGGGCGGCGCGGCCTCCATTCTCTACCTCGTGGCCTTCACCCCAAGGGCTTAATCGAGTGCTGGCAAGTCGTTCGACACAAACGCTCTGAAACGCGAAATCCAATTCCGGTATCGACGCCTCGCCGGCCGGTGATCCGCTTCAGGTGCCGCTGCAAAGACGAGATCAAAGGACACTTGACCGCGCCGCGTGCGGAGTCACACCGGTTCACGAGTTGGCGTAGCGTCAATTCGATGCGCCGTAGATGGGCAAGCTTCTGGTGCACGTCGTGCAGTTTGTGTTCGGCCAGACGGCGGGCCTCGACACAATGAGTGCCATCTTCCAGTTTTAGCAGTTCGCTTACCTCTCCCAGGCTGAAACCCAGCCGCTGAGCGGCCTTGATAAAGCTCACACGTGCAAGATCCGCTTTGCCGTAGCGGCGGATGCTGCCGGCAGGCGGCCTGGATTTAAGCATCAAGCCTTTGCGCTGATAGAAGCGGATGGTTTCGACATTGACCCCCGCCGCATCTGCCAGCGCGCCTATGGAAAGGCTGTCCGATGTGTCTTTCATTTTGCTTGACCCCGTACTTATGTACGGAGGTAATTTTATTGCATGGGCTCGGAACGCACCAACACGAATGACCTGTCCATGGGACGCGGCGCGCTGCTGACGGGCGGGCTTGCCGCGATCCTCGCCTCGGCCTGCTGCCTGGGGCCGCTGGTGCTGCTCACACTCGGTATTTCCGGAGCGTGGATCGGCAACCTGACCTTGCTCGAGCCCTATCGTCCGATCTTCATCGGTGTGGCAGTGGCGGCTTTATTAGTTGCCGGCTGGCAGATCTGGCGTCCCGCCGTCGCCTGCTCTTCCGGGAAAGTGTGCGTCGGGCCGCGGGTTAGATTTTCCTACCAACTGCTGTTCGGCGTAGTGGCTGTGCTGGTGCTGATCGCATTGATATTCCCTAATGTTGCGCCGTGGTTCTACTGACAGGAAATGATCATGAAGAAGCTGCTGCTGGCCTGTGCTCTGATGATGGCGCTGACGTCACCTGCCTGGGCTGCGTCCCGGACTGTTACGCTCTCTATCCCTTCGATGAACTGTCCGGTATGCCCGATCACCGTGAAAAAAGCGTTGACGAAGGTGCCCGGAGTAACAGAAGCAAAGGTCGATTTTAACGCGCGCGAAGCCATTGTCACCTTCGACGATGCCAGGACCACGGTCAAAGCCCTGATGCGTGCCACCCAAGAGGCGGGCTACCCGTCGACGTTGGCGCGGGACACAAAATGACCAGCGTAATTCTGGAATCGACCTTGACGTGCCCTGTATGCGGCCACGTCACGACCGAGACGATGCCCGAGGATGCCTGCCAATGGTTCTACGAGTGCGAGCAATGCCACGCCGTGCTCAAGCCCAGGCCGGGCGATTGCTGCGTGTTTTGTTCCTACGGCTCTGTGCCGTGCCCGCCGTGCCAGGTGCACGGCAACTGAAGCGGCTGATTAAGGCGAGCTGAATCTTCGCAAGAAGTTCGTTATTTTTGGGAAACGCCATATTCTTCCGCGCGAATCAAACGCGATTCCGAGTTCGAATTCGCCGACACTCAGAACGCCGGCTGCATAATTCTCAGCAGTGGTTTCCCATCGACATTTTCAAGCGGCAGATAGACTTGGTGTGTACCAGAATCCACGGCTACGGTGTGCGCCTTGGCGGCAACGTGAGCTTCCACGATCTTCCGAACCGCATTCCGTGCAATCCGGAAAACCGATATCACGCCACTTTCACTGGCAACGTAAAGTAACGACAGACTAGGATCGAACGCTAGCACATCCGGAGTGTTGCCGACCGGCTCCGTCGCCACGACACGCTTGCTCTGCATATCGAAGACCAGCAGTTTCGCGTTGCCTTCGCAGGCAATGAAAGCCCATCTCCCGTCCGGTTCAATGAGAAGGCCATGATTATGATCGGCACCCGGCAACCGGTAGCGCGCCACGACCCGGTCGGTGGCAGGATCGATTTCCGCCAGGTCGCCTCGCGTCTGTACATTCACGAATAGGTGTCCCGAGGCCGGGTCGTACTGAGTGTTGCCCGCCTCGCCGCCCAGCGGAATCGTGGCGACGCGTTGGTTGCTCCGGACGTCGATTACGGTCTCCGTGCCGCCCGTTTCATCGGACACGTAGAGTTTATGCGCCGGCGGGACATAGGCCATGCCATCGGGGTAGTCTCCGCCGGGGATGGCAGCAACCACTTTGAGCGTGGCTTCGTCAATCGCCACAACCTCATTTCGTCCGGTAGCAGACGCGTAGACCCGGCTTAGCGCAGGGATCGCAAGTACGCCATGAACCTTGCTCACGCCAGCCATGTCGGCCGTGACCTTCTGGGTCCGGGTATTGAACACGGTGATGGAACTGTCACCCAGATGCGCAATAAACAAAAGGTGCCTTCCCGCATCATAGCTTTGGTAGTCGAAGCGGGTGGCACGGCCGTGGAGTGGAATGTTCGCCACTGTGTGCAGCGTAAAGTTTGGAATGGGAGATGCGTGAGCGGCGGGCAAACTGGCTGGGACAACGAGGATGAAGATTGAGGCGACGCTCATTGCCCTCGCCGCGGTGTGGAAAAAGTTTGGCATAGTGTCTCCGTCAGCCCACCAAGATTTCCTGCCTGCCATGGCTCATGATAAGCGTCATTTTCCACCATCTGCTAAAGCAACGATATTAGCGAAGGTACAGCCGTTCTTTGCAGCAACCCGACTTGCATAGAGGCCCGTCGGACCGTGGCATTCGATGCAGTTGACGCAGTTCGCGTGGGCACTGGTAAATAGGAAGAAGTGGCGTTTGACCTTGCAGTGGCTACAAGGTTTATCGTGATTGCCTCAACCGAATCGGAGGCATCATGACTTTGCACGGGAATCCTTACGGATCGACCGATTGCAATTGCGCACCGGAAGCGAAGCCCGACCATGCCCACACGCCGATTAGCCCTGTCGCAGGGGCGAACAGCCGCACCGTCCTGCGCATCGACAAAATGGATTGTCCAACAGAAGAAGCACTGATCCGCGGAAAGTTTTCGGGAATAGCCGGTATCGCGACACTGGATTTCAACCTGATTGTTCGCCGGCTCACAATCACGCACTCGCCCGATGCGTTGCCGGCCGCGCTTGGCGCGCTTGATGCGTTCGGCTTCGATGCAACCGTAGAGGAAGCGGAAGTCTCTTCGCTCCGACAGGCTACGGCGCCCGTGATTCCGAAATCGAAGTGGATTCGCCTCGCAATTGCTGCGGTCCTCGCGGTCGCGGCGGAAGCGGCACATTGGACAGGGGCACCGGTATGGATCGCCGCCGTCCTCAGTATCGCGGCGGTGTTGATCGGAGGCTTCGAGACCTATCGCAAGGGCTGGGTCGCGCTCAAGAACCGCAATCTCAACATGAACGCACTGATGTCGTTCGCGGTGACCGGCGCGATGGCGATCGGCGAGTGGCCGGAAGCGGCGATGGTGATGGTCCTGTTCGCACTGGCGGAACTGATCGAAACGCTGTCACTCGACCGGGCGCGCAATGCCATCCGCAAGCTAATGGCGATGGCGCCGGAAACCGCCACTGTCCACCAGCCGGACGGCACGTGGCGCGAAATGCCCGCCTCCGCGGTTACCGTGGGCAACATCGCACGCGTGCGGCCGGGCCAGCGCATCGCGCTCGACGGCGTGATCACTGACGGCCGGTCGGCTGTGAACCAGGCACCGATCACCGGCGAAAGCATTCCGGTGGAAAAGCAGCCAGGCGATGGCGTGTTCGCCGGCACCATCAACGAGGCCGGCTCGCTCGAGTTCTGCGTCACCGCCGCCGCCACCGATTCCACGCTTGCCCGCATTGTTCACGCGGTTGAGGCGGCGCAGGGCAGTCGCGCACCCATCCAGCGTTTCGTCGATCAATTCGCTCGCGTCTACACGCCTGCAGTGTTTGCGATGGCACTGTCAGTCGCACTGATCCCACCGCTTGCATTGGGCATGCCGTGGCTCGACTGGATCTATCGCGCGCTGGTTCTGCTGGTGATCGCTTGTCCCTGCGCGCTGGTAATCTCAACGCCAGTAACGATTGTGAGCGGGCTGGCCGCTGCCGCGCGTCACGGCATCCTGATCAAGGGTGGCGCGTTCCTCGAAGCGGGACGCAAGCTCACAGCGCTGGCGCTCGACAAGACCGGCACGCTCACCGAAGGCAAACCGGTCGTCATCAACTTCGTGCCGCTTGTGGAAGCCGAGCGTCCACGGGTACTGGCGATTGCGGCAGAGCTTGCCGACCGTTCCGATCATCCTGTCTCCAAGGCCGTTGCGGCTTATGCAGCGCATGAACGCGGCGCAGCCACTATCATCGACTTCGCCGCACTGCCCGGCAGGGGAGTGAAAGGCCGCATCGATGAGCAGTGGTTCCATCTTGGCAATCATCGTTTGATCGAGGAGCTGGGGCTGTGCTCGCCCGAACTGGAAGCCCGGCTGGACGTGCTCGAACGCGAAGGCAAGACGGCCGTGCTACTTGCGGACGAAAACGGCGTGCTGGCAATCTTCGGCATCGCCGACACGCTGCGCGAGACGAGCCGCACGGCACTTGCCGAGTTGCACGCACTGGGGGTGCACACCGTGATGCTCACCGGAGACAACGCCCACACTGCGCAGGCAATCGCAAACCAGGTCGGTATCGATGACGTACGCGCCGAGCTGCTCCCGGAAGACAAACTCGCCGCAATCAGCGAGCTGGTCGCCCGTCATGGCAAAGTCGGCATGGTCGGCGACGGCATCAACGACGCGCCGGCACTTGCCAAGGCAGACGTCGGCTTCGCGATGGGCGCTGCCGGATCAGATACAGCACTGGAAACTGCCGATGTCGCATTGATGGACGACGACCTAAGGAAGCTCCCCACCTTCATCCGCCTGAGCCGTCACACCGCTGCCATTCTCGGACAGAACATCGTGTTTGCGCTCGGCATCAAGGCGGTATTTCTGGGCCTTGCCATCGCCGGCGACGCCACGATGTGGATGGCGGTCTTCGCCGACATGGGAGCGAGTTTGATCGTGGTGCTCAACGGCTTGCGCCTGCTTCGTGCGAATCATCAGCCTCCGGTGGCGGAAAACCAGTCCGTTGTATTGACTCCAGCCCGATCGCTCGGCACACATTAAGCGTTCTGCGCCGCAGCTTCTGCAAGGCAGCCAATCGACACGTTACAATCGGGCTGAATGCTCAAACGGAGAACCGCTTATGCGTATCGGTGAATTGGGACAAACCACCGGCGTGGATACTGAAACCATCCGCTATTACGAGACGGAAGGTCTGCTGCCTCCCCCTGCGCGTGAGCGCAATGGCTATCGCTCCTACGGTCCCGTGCACTTGGAGCGGCTGGCGTTCATCCGCCATTGCCGCGCACTGGATATGCCGCTCGCCGACGTACGGCGTCTGCTCGACTTCGTCATCCATCCCGAAGCCGATTGCGGCGAGATCAACCGGCTCGTCGACGAACACCTTATGCGGGTACACGCTCGGCTGGAGTCATTCAGAGCACTTGAAAAACAGCTTTTGCAACTGCGCAGGCAATGCAATACCGACCATGTTGCCTCCGAGTGCGGCATTTTGCACGAACTGGTCGCGGCAGCACATGGCGAGGCGTGCGTCTGCCACCGCGCACTCAATCGAGGCAAGCGTTAACGTTGCATGAAACATCGTTCCAATCCCGGTGTGCTCGCCGCGCTTGGTGCGGCGGCATTGTTCGGCGCCGGCACTCCGCTGGCGAAACTCTTGCTGGGCTCTGTCGATCCCTGGCTGCTGGCGGGACTGCTCTATCTGGGATCGGGAGCGGGATTGACGCTCACGCGCCTGATCAGACGTGCGCCTTCGGTGCGTCCGACAGGGCGCGAATGGGGCTGGCTCGCGGGCGCGATCATCGCCGGCGGCATCATCGGCCCGGTGCTGCTGATGTTCGGACTGTCGGCGATGCCTGCTTCCGGCGCATCGCTGCTGCTGAATGCGGAAGGCGTATTCACTGCGCTGCTGGCATGGTTCGTATTCCGCGAGAACTTCGATCGCCGCATCGCGCTCGGCATGGCGGCAATCGCGGCCGGAGCAGTGGTGCTCGCCTGGTCAGACGAGGTGCACTTCGGCGATTTGTGGCCGACGCTCGCTGTGCTGGGCGCATGCCTGGCGTGGGCGATTGACAACAACCTGACGCGCAAGGTGGCTCTTGCCGATGCAACCTGGATTGCCGCCCGCAAGGGTTGGGCGGCCGGCGCAGTCAATTTCATCATTGCGACGACGGTCTTCAGCCACTGGCCGGCGTGGCAGACAGCATGGGCGGCCGGCGGCGTCGGCTGATTACAATAAACGCCTGCGGCGCATCCGCGCTGCTGCCAGGGGCAG
>JBDZVW010000091.1:0-9249 GCA_040255885.1 Betaproteobacteria bacterium | reverse complement strand
TGCTGACGCTGATGCTGGCGCTGAAACTGCTCGAGATGAAATCGCGGCGCGACGCCCTGCTGCTGATCTTCCTGTCCTATTTCCTGGTCGTCACCGGCTTCTTCTACTCGCAAAGTATCCCGACGGCGTGCTACATGTTTTTCGTGGTGTGCGTGATCACCGCGGCGATGGCCGGACTGCAGTACACCGGCAGCCGGCCGTCGCCGCAGCGCCAGTTGCTCGGCGGCGCAATCATGCTCGGCCAGGCGCTGCCGCTGACGATGGTGCTGTTCCTGCTGTTTCCGCGCATTCACGGACCGCTGTGGGGCGTGCCGGACGCCGGGGCGCGCGCGGTCAGCGGACTTTCGGACACGATGACGCCCGGTTCGATCGCGCAACTGGCACTGTCGAACGCGGTCGCATTCCGCGTCAAATTCGACGGGCCGGCGCCGAAGCCGGATCAGCTCTACTGGCGCGGCCCGGTGCTGTGGAATTTCAACGGCCGCACCTGGAACGCGCCGCCGCCGAGACACGACAATGCGCCGGCGACGTACCGCGCGCTCGGCCAACGCGTGAACTACACGGTGACGATGGAACCCGACGGCAAGCGCTGGCTGTTCGCGCTCGATTTGCCGGCGCGCATTCCGCCGGCCAGCATCATCACGCCGGACTACCAACTGCTGCACCGGACGCCGATCGATCAGCGCATGCGCTACGACATGACGTCGTATCTCGATTACCGTGTCGGGGCCGGGGCGGACCCGGCCATACTGCGGCGCGCGTTGCGCCTGACGCCCGGCGCCAACCCGCGCACGCACGCGCTGGCGCAGCGCCTGCGCGCGCAGGCGCCGGACGCGCGCGCCTACGTTGACCGCGTACTGGCGCTGTTCCATGACGGCGGCTTCGCCTACACGCTGACACCGCCGCCACTGGACGGCCGCGATCCGGTCGATGAATTCCTGTTCGATACCAAACGCGGATTTTGCGAGCATTATGCATCGGCGTTCGCGGTGCTGATGCGCGCGGCCGGCATTCCGGCGCGCGTCGTCACCGGCTACCAGGGCGGCGAATTCAATCCGCTCGGCAATTACCTGATCGTGCGCCAGTCCGATGCGCACGCGTGGGTCGAGGTATGGCTTCGCCGCTCGGGATGGGTGCGCGTCGATCCCACCGCGGTGGTGGCGCCGGCCCGCATCAACGACGGCGTGATGGCCCCGCTGCCGCAACAGACGATATTGTCTCTGGCGGCCGGCCCGGAGCGGTCATGGCTGCACGATCTCGGCCTGGTGTGGGATTCGGTTGCCAACACCTGGAATCAATGGGTGATCGGCTACACGCCGGAACGCCAGCGGCAATTGCTGGCGCGTGCCGGCATCGACCATGTGAACTGGCGCACGCTGGCCATCGCACTGATCATCGCCAGCATGGCGGTGATCCTGGTGCTGGCGCTGGTAATACTGCGCGGCGTGCGGCACGCCGCAACGGATCCCGGACAGCGTGCGTATCAACGGTTCTGCCGCCGCCTCGCGCGGCGCGGGATCGTGCGCGCCGCCGCCGAAGGTCCGTCCGATTTCGCCGCCCGCGCTGCTCTCACACTGCCCCACGCGGCGCACGTCATCCGCGACATCACCGCACGTTACGTCGCGCTGCGTTACGGAAACCATCCCTCGCCCGGCGCGCTGCGCGAGTTGAAGCAGGAGGTGGCGGGGTTCAGGCCGTGAAGATGCGTGAGGAGTGAGGCGTCAGGAGTGAGGGGTTGCGAAGTTTCCGGCGCGCCCGGCGCGCCCGGCGCGCCGCATGATTTATGCCTCACACCTCACACCTCACTCCTTACTCCTCACAGCAGTACTTCCTTCACCACGCCGCGCCGCCGCAGCAGGTCGCGCAATCGGCGCAGTGCTTCGATCTGTATCTGTCTTACCCGTTCGCGGGTGAGGTGCAGTTCCTCGGCGAGGTCGCCGAGCGTACGGATTTCCTGGCCGTTCAGGCCGTAGCGCTGCTCGATCACCTGGCGCTGGCGCGGGTTGAGCCGCGACAGCCATTCGCGCACGCCGTTCTCGATCTGCACCCGTTCGAGGCTGGCATCGGGCGTCAGCGTCTCGTTGTCGCGCAGCGATTCACCGAGCGACAGCGTGGCATCGGCGTCGAGCGGCGCATCAAGCGACACCACACTGTCGTGATGGTCCAGCGCACGCCGCACCGCATCCTGCGGCCAGCCCAGCAGATGCGCGATGTCACTGATGCCGGGCTCACGCGTGCCGTAGGTTTCGAGGTGGCGGCGCGCCCGCAGCACCACGTTGAGCGTCTTCACCACGTGCACCGGCAGCCGTACGGTGCGCGCCTGATTCATCAGCGCGCGCTCGATGTACTGGCGCACCCACCATGTCGCATAAGTGGAGAATCGGAATCCGCGCTCGGGATCGAATTTTTCCAGTGCGTGGATCAGGCCGAGATTGCCTTCCGCAACCAGATCCATCAACGCGACGCCGCGACCGGTGTAATGCTTCGCGATGTTGACCACCAGCCGCAGATTGCGCTCGATCATCGTCTGCCGTGCAGCGAAGTCGCCATCACGCGCGGCCGTCGCACAACGCCGCTCTTCGTCCGGAGTAAGCAGCGCATTGTGGCCGATGTGGTTGAGATAGAGTTGCGTGACGTCGCTCAGCAGATCGGTTTCGATCCGGTCTGCGGCCGCCAGCGCTCCCGGCGCGGCGGCTTCGCCCGCGGTTTCCTCGTCGGAAGGTGGCCGGTCACTGGCCATGGGGAACGACCTATCGCTTGGGTAGCAGCTGGAGCGGATCGACCGGCTTGCCGAGCTTGCGGATTTCGAAATGCAGTTCCACCCGGCTGGCGCCGCTGTTGCCCATCAGGGCTATTTTCTGGCCGCGCTTCACGTCCTGGTTTTCCTTCACCAGGAGTTTGCTGTTATGCGCGTAGACGCTCAGATAGGTCTTGTTGTGCTTGATGATGACAAGCTTGCCGTAACCGCGCAGGCCGTCGCCACTGTAGACCACCTTGCCGGACGCACTGGCGTAGATCGGCTGTCCCATCTGGCCGGCGATGCCGATGCCTTTCATGCTGCCGCTGTCGTCGAACGTCGACACCACCTTGCCGCTGGTCGGCCATTGCCAGTTGATGCCGCTGTCATTGGCCGGATTCGGCGTGGTCGAAACCGGAGGCGCGGATGCAGTCCCCGCTTCGGCCGCAGGCTGCTGCTGGACGGTGTTTGGCGATGCGCCGGTCTGTGGCGGCTGCTGCGCCGACAGACTGGCCAATGCCTGCTTCGAATACGGCACCTTCACCGCTTTCGGCTCGGTCTTCAGCAGACCGGGAACCGGGGTGCTGCCGCCCAGCATCGCACCCCCGACCGGCTGTCCCTGGACGGCCGGCGTGGTTTGCAGCGGCGCCGTCTCGACGCCGGACTGCTGTTGCGGTTGAGGGGGCGTCAGCTGCAGCTGCTGGCCGACCGCCAACGCGCTGTAATCCGTGATGTTGTTACGCGCGGCCAGTGCCTTGTAATCCAGTCCGTGACTGCGGGCGATGCTGTACAGCGTGTCTCCGGGCTTGACCGTGTAGAACTGGGATTGACCGGGAGCGCCGGCTGTTCCGGCACCCGTCTGCGGCAACTGCACCACTGGCGCGGGGGTTGGCGTGCTGCCGCATCCGGCTACCAGCACGGCGGTAAGAATGGCCAGTCCGATTGTACGCTTTGCTGCTTTCGTCAATGCATACCCCGCGTCGTGCTGCTACTCCACCCCAGGCATCAATGGTACGAACTTTACCTGATCCAGTGTCTTTTCGGTATAACCCTGCGCACTGCGTTCAACGACGCACAAGCGCTGCTCGTCGCTGCCCACCGGCATCACGATTCTACCACCAACCGCCAGCTGATCCTTCAGCGCTTGCGGCACGTGCGTCGCCGCAGCCGTCATCACGATTGCATCAAATGGCGCCGCCTGCTCCAGTCCGCCCATGCCGTCGCCATGCTTGACGCGCACGTTGGCGACGCGCAATTCGCGCAGATGGCGGCGCGCTTTCGACACCAGCGGCGAGATGCGCTCCAGCGAATACACTTCGTGCGCCACCCGCGCCAGCACCGCCGTCTGATAGCCGCAGCCGGTACCGATCTCCAGCACGCGTTCGAGCGTGCCGCCGGCACGCGCCAGCTCGCTCATGCGGGCGACGATGAACGGCTGCGAAATCGTCTGCCCGAACCCCAGCGGCAGTGCATAATCCTCGTAGGCGCGGCTCGCCAGCGCTTCGTCGATGAAGATGTGGCGCGGCACCTCGTTCATCGCGGCGAGCACGATCTCGTCGCGTATGCCCTGCTGCCGCAGCCGCTCGACCATGCGCATGCGCGTACGCTGCGACGTCATGCCGATGCCCGCAAGCCGGGAATTCATGCGTGATGGCGGCGCGGTTCCCACCCAGCGCCGTGACTCCCCTTTGCATTCATCTTTTTATATTCCTCGATTGAATCCTGCCCTGCGCCGCCCGACGCACCGGCCCGAGTATATCAACCCGGTGTCGTCTCCGCGGCCTCCAGCCATTCGGCAACGGCCGGCAGCCGCGCGAAATGGGTCAGATCCACTTCCAGCGGCGTCACCGACACCGCGTTGTTGGCGACCGCGTAAAAGTCAGTCCCGATACCGGCGTCAAACGCGCTGCCGGCGGCGCCGATCCAGTACACGGTGTCACCGCGCGGCGTGATCGTTTTCACCATCGGTTCGGCCTTGTGGCGGCGGCCGAGCCGCGTCACCTGGATGCCGGCCAGCATCGCCGGCGGCACGTCCGGCACGTTGATGTTGAGCAGCACCGGCTGGCCCGGCGGACGTTCGCGAAAGCGTTCCACCATGTCGACCGCGATGCGTGCGGCGCTCGGATAATTGCCGTTCGACTCGCTGACCAGCGAAATCGCGATCGACGGGATGCCCAGCAGAAATCCCTCGGTGGCCGCCGCCACCGTCCCCGAATAGATCGTGTCGTCACCCATGTTGGCACCATGATTGATACCGGAGATCACGACATCGGGCAGTTCCGGCAGCAGTCCGGTCACGGCCAGGTGAACACAGTCGGTCGGCGTGCCGTTGATGTAATAGAAACCGTTGTGCGACTGGCGCACCGTCAGCGGACGGTCGAGCGTGAGCGAATTGCTGGCACCGCTGCGGTCACGCTCGGGCGCCACCACGACCACTTCGGCCTTGTCACGCAGCGCCTCGTGGAGTGCCGCAAGGCCGGGCGCGAAATAACCATCGTCGTTACTCAGCAGGATTCGCATCTTCGGGGGCGTTCGATATTATCCGATTATATCATCCGCGCCGTTGCCGCTGATTCGCGACGGCAGCGCCATCGGTTACAATCACACGGCAATTCTCTTCAACGTCCCACTGCTTTGGAATAACGACATGGCCAACATCGGATTTCGCATTTTCCCCGCCGTCCCGCAAGCGCCGCGCCGGCTGCTCAGGCAATTCGCCCGCGTCGCGACCGCCCACGTCAGCGACAACATGAGCCGGCTGTATGCCGTCGATGCCGCGATTCGCCCGTATCACCGGCGCGGGCTGCTGCTCGGCAGCGCGTTCACCGTCAAGGTGCCGCCCGGCGACAACCTGATGGTGCACAAGGCACTCGACATGGCGCGCCGCGGCGACGTGGTCGTGGTCGACGCCGGCGGTGTCGTCACGCAAGCGATCATCGGCGAAATCATGTCGACCTATGCCGCAAAGCGCGGCATCGCCGGACTGGTGATCGATGGCGCGATTCGTGATTCGGGCGCGATCGGCAACGTGAATTTCCCGGTTTATGCGCGCGCGGTCACCCATCGCGGCCCGTACAAGAATGGGCCCGGAGAAATCAACGTTCCGGTCGCTGTCGGCGGCATTGTCGTACACCCGGGTGACATCGTGTTCGGTGACGAGGACGGTATTGTCTGTATTCCGCAGGAGCTGGCGGTCGATGTGATCCGGGGCTCTGAAGCGCAACGCAAGAAGGAAGACGGCGTTCTCAAGGCGATCGCGAAAGGCACCGTCGATCGCACATGGGTGGACCAGGCACTGAAGCAGAAAGGCTGCGAATTTCCGGCAGCGTGACGCGGCGCCGCCGCTCCAATCGACGAGGATTTCATGCTCTACGAACTGCGTATCTATCACGCCGCTCCCGGCAAGCTGCCAGCACTCAACAAGCGCTTCGAAACCATCACGCTCAAGCTGTGGGAGAAACATGGCATCCGCCAGGTCGGTTTCTGGACCACGCTGATCGGCGAAAGCAATCATGATCTCTATTACATGCTGGCGTGGGACAGCCTGGTCGATCGCGAGGCGCGGTGGGGTGCGTTCTCCAGCGATCCCGAATGGCTTTCGGCGCGTGCCGCAACCGAACGCGACGGCCCGCTGCTGACATCGCTCACCAATTACATGCTGACGCCGACGAGCTATTCGGCGCTGCGCTGAGCACCCGGCCGCGGCTGATGCCGGGTGACGGCGTACCTGCCGACGATGCGTCCCGGGAAGCGGGCCGCCCCGTCATGTGACGCTCCGTGCGGCGGCAGCCGACCATGACGGACATCTCCCGCTTTCAACCATTCGGCTTCGGTTCGATCTTCGGCTCCGACATTCAAGCCCGAGTCTGCAGCAGCCTGATTCTTGCGCGCGCGATTCGCAGCGTCAGTCAGGGACTTCTCGTCGTCGACTTTACGCTGTATCTCAGCGCGCTCGGCTGGTCCGCCGCAGCCATCGGCGGCCTGCTCGCATCGGCGCTCGCCGTGCAGGCGGGCTTCACCCTGCTGGCCGGACCGCTCAGTGATCGTCTGGGCCGGCGCCGCTTCCTGCTTGCCTACGAGCTGCTGCTCATCACCGCGGCGGCGCTGATTCTGGCGAGCACGACGCAATGGGCAATTATCGTCGCCGCCATTCTCGGCGGCTTCGGTCGCGGCATGAACGGCGCTGCCGGTCCGTTCGCGCCGGTGGAACAGGCGTGGCTGGCCCGTGTCACACCGTTCACCTACCGCGGAAAAATATTCAGTCTCAACACCGCGCTCGGATCGTTCGGCATGGGCCTCGGAGCGCTCCTCGCCGCAGCTCCGGCGCTGTGGTCGCAATGGCTGCACGGTGCCGCCGCCTACCGGCCATTGTTCGGCATCGTTCTGATCTCCGCGCTGGCAACCGGCTTTCTGGTTTTCCGACTCACCGACACTCGCGACGGTACTGAAGAGGAGATGGCATCGGCGCCGCTGCGACATGAAGAAAACCGCCGGCTGATCAATATCGCGTGGATCAACGTGCTGAACGGGGCCGGCATCGGTCTCGTCGGGCCGCTGATGGCCTACTGGTTTCATCTGCGCTTCGGCCTCGGCCCCGCTCATATCGGCCCGATGATGGCGGCGGGCTTCGCCGCAACCGGCTGCACCGCGCTTGCCGCCGGCCGCTTCGTGCACCGGCACGGAATGGTGACGACGGTGGTCGCGATGCGCAGCTGCGGCTTGCTGTTTCTGCTATTGCTGCCGTTCGCACCGACCTTTGCCGTCGGTGCCGTCCTCTACGTGCTGCGCGCCGCCTGCAATCGCGGAACGGCCGGCGCGCGGCAGGCGCTCAACATGAGTCTGGTATCCGACACGCGACGCGGTCTGGCGGCAACGGTTAGCGCGCTGTCGATGCAGCTGCCGCGCACGGTCGGCCCTATCGTCGCCGGCGCCGCGTTTGGCGCCGGCTATCTGACCGCTCCTTTTCTGGCTGCGGCGGCGCTTCAGGGCGCCTACATTACACTCTACAGAGTGATTTTCAGAAGATACGAAATCGCGATTTCGAGCAAACAGCGGAAGACGCGATCCGGATAACCGATCAGTTCAATTGCGGTTCACGTCCGCACCGGCCGGCGCGCAAGGAAGCGATCGAGTTGATCGGCGAAACGTTTGCGATCGACCTGGCTGAACGGTGCCGGGCCCGCGGTCTGCACCCCGCTGCTGCGCAGTTCCTCCAGAAAGTTGCGCATCGCAAGCCGTTCACGGATCGTATCTATCGTGTAAAACTCCCCACGCGGATTGAGCGCATGTCCGCCGTGCGCAATCACATCAGCCGCCAGCGGAATATCAGCAGTGATCACCAGGTCTCCTGGTTCCATTCGGCGCACGATCTCGTTGTCGGCCACGTCGAATCCGTGCGATACTTGGACAGCGCACACGAATTGCGAGCGCGGCACGCGCAGCGGTTTGTTCGCCACCAGCGTCATCACAACTTCTGCGCGCTCCGCCGCGCGGAACAGCATCTCCTTGATGACCGATGGACAGGCGTCAGCATCAACCCAAATCTGCATTTACGTCCGTCGCGAATTGCGTTCAAGCCGTCGCAGTTCCGGCGCTGCGAATGAAGCGTGACAGATGAAAAGCGGCCAGCGTCACGTCCTCGTGTGCGAGCACCTCGGCTTCGTATCTCAGGAAGTCGCGAAGCGCCTTCGGATTCAATACCCATAGCTCACGCGCCGAACTTTTGTTTTGCTCAACGAACCAGCCCGGAAAAAGAATGACTGGACGCACCGGAAACTTGCGTCCGGTGCTCTCCGACAGCAGTTCGCGTAGCCAGCGCGCCTGCGCTCTCGCCTGAACCACGGGATCACGATCGGGCTTCAGGCCATTCACCAGAATGTGCTCTCCATCGAACTTCACCTTCGCATCGGATCCTACCGGTTTGCTGAAAGTTTTAGTTTCGATAGTAAAAATTCCACCGGCTCCTACAAGGACGTGATCCAGGTTGAATCCCGGCCCGATGACATCGTGGAATACCTTATAGCCGTCCTCTCGTAACCGTTCCAGGAACTGACCAACCGCCCGTTCGCCATCTCGTGCCAAACGAAGGCTATGGAGCTGAGGCCTAAATTTCCGGATTCGAATTCCAGCCCATATGGTCGCAAATGACGCCATGAAAGTGACAAGGATTGGCTTGGGTGGCTGCGGAACGTAGTAGCGCCACCATTCGATTGCAGCAAACGCCACCAACAGCGTGGCAATCATGATTGGAAGCAGAAATTTATCGGTCAGAAGATTCTGTATCCGCTCATCAATTGATTGCCCCGGATTGCGCAATGGTCTGTCTGTCAGTGGCGAACGCTTTTTAGTTTTCATCACATTCCCGGTGCTTTTCTTGTCGACCTATTCCGAAACCTGAAGGGTTGGTGTTGGAAATTAAAAAACCCGCGGCATGCTAGCTGCCACGGGTTTCCATTAATGGTCGGGGCGGTGCGATTCGAACGCACGACCACCTGCACCCCATGCAGGTACGC
>JBDZVW010000439.1:0-2473 GCA_040255885.1 Betaproteobacteria bacterium | reverse complement strand
GCAGATAATTGAGCGTGGCGGAATAGACGCCCGCCTGCACCATCGTCGGCATGCGATGCTTCGAAAATGCGTCGAAGAAACGCTTCGACCATTCGCGGCTCTCCTTGTTGCGATCCCAGTAGAAGCCGGTGGTCAGATACATGCCCTGCGCGGTCTTGAGGCCAAGACTGTGCACGTCGGAAATGAACAGCAGCAGCGGCGCCACGATCTGCTTGCTGCCCATGATGCCGAACTCCGCCGCCTGTTTCACCGAGTTGATGGTATCGGAGCCGGCGTTCGCCAGTCCGATCACCTGTGCGCCGGATGACTGCGCTTTCAGCAGGAACGACGAGAAATCGCGGGTCGGAAACGGTGCCAGCACCGATCCGACGACCTTGCCGCCGCCCGCGTCGATCACTTCCGTGGTGTCATGCTGCAGTGACTTGCCGAACTGATAGTTCGCGGTAATGAAGAACCAGGTCTTGTAGCCCTTTTCGACCAGCGCGCGGCCGGTGCCGACCGCCAGCGAGTAGGTGTCGTAGATCCAGTGCACGTTCCACGGCTCGCATTTCTGATCGGTGATCGGCAGCGACGCCGCACCCACCACCAGCGTGATCTTGTGATGCTGCTTGCTGACCTCCATCCCGGCCAGCGCGACGTTGGTCGCGACCAGGCCGACGATCGCATCCACGTGATCGTCGTCATACCATTTGCGCGCGATGTTGGCGGCGATGTCGGCCTTGCTGTTCTGCGTATCGCCCTTGATCACCTGGATCGGCTTGCCGAGCACGGTGCCGCCGAAATCCTTCACCGCCATGTTCGCGGCCACGACCGACCCCTCGCCGGCCAGGTCGGAATAAATCCCCGACAGGTCGGTCAGCACGCCGATCTTCACCACGCCGTCCGAGACCTTGTCGGCGGCCGCCGCCGGTCCCGCCAGCATCAGCGCCAGCGCCACGCCGATCAATGAATGCCCGATCACACGTTTCATTTTTGTCGCCTCCATTCAGGTTGTTGCCGAACGCCGCTACACGCCGAGATACTCGTGCAGCAGCTCCATTTTCGAATCCAGCTCCCCGCCCTCCACCGTTTCGACGATGCGGCCGTGCTCGACGACGTAATGCCGATCGGCGAGCCGCGCCGCAAAGCGGAAATTCTGCTCCACCAGCACGATCGTGTAGCCGCGCTCCTTGAGCTGCCGGATCACGCGTCCCAGCGCCTGCACGATCACCGGCGCCAGCCCTTCGGTCACTTCATCGAGCAGCAGCAACTGCGCGCCGGTGCGCAGAATGCGCGCCAGCGCCAGCATCTGCTGCTCGCCGCCGGACAGCCGCGTGCCCTGGCTTTTCCTGCGCGCCGCGAGCTGCGGGAACATCGCATAGATTTCGTCGAGACTCATGCCATCGCCGCCCACCGCAGGCGGCAGCAGCAGATTCTCCTCGCACGACAGGCTGGCAAAAATGCCGCGCTCCTCGGGACAATAGCCGAGGCCGAGATGCGCAATGCGGTGCGGCGGCCAGGTGACGGTTTCCCTGCCGCCGATGCGGATCGATCCGCTACGCCGGCCGACCAGCCCGAGGATCGACTTGATGGTCGTCGTGCGCCCTGCGCCATTGCGTCCCAGCAGCGTGATCAATTCGCCGCGGTTCACTGCGAAATCGATGCCATGCAGAATGTGCGACTCGCCGTAAAAGGCGTGCAGGCCGGAGACGTGCAGAAATTCGCTGCCGCCGGCGCTAGTCATCGGCGGTTCCGACATAGGCTTCGAGCACCCGCGGATCCTTCGACACCGTATCGTATGATCCTTCCGCCAGCACCTCGCCGTACTGCAGCACCGTGATGACGTCGGACAGGTCCGCGACCACGCTCATGTTGTGCTCGACCATCAGCACCGTGCGGCCGTGCGCGACGCGCCGGATCAGCGCCACCACGCGTCCAACGTCTTCGTGGCCCATGCCCTGCGTCGGCTCGTCGAGCAGCATCAGTTCCGGATCGAGCGCCAGCGTCGTCGCAATTTCGAGCGCGCGCTTGCGGCCGTACGGCAGCTCCATCGTCATCGTCTCCGCGAACGGCGCCAGGTCCACCGCCTGCAGCAGCTCCATCGCGCGTTCGTGCAGCACGTCGAGCGTCTTCAGCGAACGCCAGAAGTGGAACGACGTGCCGAGCTTGCGCTGCAGCGCCACCGTGACGTTCTCGATCACGCTCAGATGCGGGAAAACGGCCGAGATCTGGAACGAACGCACCACGCCGCGGCGCGTGATCTGCGCCGGCTTGTCATGCGTGATGTCCTCGCCGTTGTAGACGATGCTGCCGCCGCTCGGATCGAGAAACTTCGTCAGCAGGTTGAACACCGTGGTCTTGCCCGCACCATTGGGCCCGATCAGCGCGTGGATGCTGCCGCGCCGCACCTGCAGGTTGACGTCGCTGACCGCAACGAACCCCTTGAACTCCTTGGTCAGGTTGCGGGTTTCGAGGATGCAGTCTGGCGCCATCC
>JBDZVW010000438.1:0-2482 GCA_040255885.1 Betaproteobacteria bacterium | reverse complement strand
CGCAGTACGTGCAGCAGGGTATCAGCAGCTGGATCCATAACTGGAAGCGCCGCGGCTGGCGCACCGCAAGCGGCACGCCGGTGAAGAATGCCGACTTGTGGCGCCGGCTCGACGAACTGGCCGGCAACCACGACGTCGAGTGGGTGTGGGTGCGCGGCCACGCCGGACATCCCGGCAACGAATACGCCGACCGGCTCGCCAATCGTGGCGTGGAATCGGTGAAAGGCAAGGAATCGGGATTCGGGATTCGGGAGTCAGGATGAACGGTATGTCGCCGCATGTCTTTTTCTCCGAACCTTGAATCCTGCCCGCCCTTCTGAATGCTGAATTCCGAATCCTGACCTCTGAAACCAATGCGCCAGATCGTCCTCGATACCGAAACCACCGGCCTTGAACCCGCGCTGGGTCACCGCATCCTCGAAATTGCGGGCGTCGAGATCGTCAACCGCAGGCTTACCGGCAGACATTTCCACTGCTATCTCAACCCGGAGCGCGACAGCGACGAAGGCGCGCTGCAGGTGCATGGCCTGACCACCGAGTTTTTGAGCGACAAGCCTAAGTTCCGCGAGATCGCCGACGAGCTGATCGAATATATCGGCGGCGCCGAGCTCGTCATTCACAACGCGCCGTTTGATATCGCGTTCCTCAACCGCGAGTTCGAGCTGCTGGATCTGAAACCGGTTGCCGAGCATTGTCCGAGCGTCATCGACACGCTGCGGCGGGCGAAGGATCTGCATCCGGGCAAGCGCAACAATCTCGATGCGCTGTGCGAACGCTATCAGGTGGACAACTCCGCGCGCACGCTGCATGGCGCGCTGCTGGATGCGCAACTGCTGGCCGAAGTGTACCTGGCGATGACGCGCGGCCAGGAAAGCCTGCTGATGGAAGTCGAGGAAACGTCTGCCGTCATGACCGGCACCGGCGGCATTGCGGAAGTGAATACGTTGGCGGTGGAGCTGCCGGTGATCGCGGCGAGTGCCGCCGAAATCGACGCGCACCGGATGCAGCTCGAGGAGATCGACAAGGCGAGTCAGGGCGCGTGCGTCTGGAAGAGGCTGAACGCCGCGTGACCGTCTCGCGTTCGCGCCGCAAGGCATCGTCGCGGCCGGTTCCGCCGGTGCGTGTACGCCTGCTGTATGGCGCCGAGATACCGCTCGGACCGGGCAAGGCGGACCTGCTCGAAGCAATCATCGACACCGGCTCGATTTCGGCGGCGGCGCGCCGCATGGGCATGTCCTATCGGCGCGCGTGGCTGCTGGTCGATACGATGAATCGCTGCTTCGAAAGGCCGCTGGTGACTGCGGCGACCGGCGGCTCCGGCGGCGGCCGCGCGCAGGTGACCGCACTCGGTGAAGCGGTGCTCAAACGCTACCGGGGCATGGAACGCAAGGCGCTGCGCGCGGTGGCGGCCGACGTTGCTGCGTTTGCCGGGCTTCTTGCGCGGCGGTCACCGCGTTCGTAATCTGGCGGCGGCTACCGCATCATTCGTGGACGTGCGGCGCCGGTCAAGCCGGACGGCGGCGCAATTCCGCGGCCACGGTATCGATCAGCCGCCGCGAAATGCTGATGCGCGGCGGCAACTGAGGCAGGTGATCGGCATCGAACCACTGCGCGGCTTCGATTTCCACGCCGTCGGGCCGGATCTCGCCACCCGCGTATTCGGCGACGAACGCCACCATCAGCGAATGCGGGAATGGCCATGGCTGGCTGCCGAAATAACGCAGATGGTCGATTTCGACGCCGACTTCCTCGCGCGTTTCGCGGATGACGGTGTTTTCGAGCGTCTCGCCCGGCTCGACAAAGCCTGCCAGCGCACTGTAGCGGTTCGGCGGAAAGCTGGCCTTGCGCGCCAGCAGCAGCTCGCGACCGCGCGTGATCAGCACCATCATCGCCGGTGAAACCACCGGATAGGCGACGCGCCCGCAACCGCTGCAGATGCGCGCGCGTTCATCACGGCGTGTTGTCATCGGCGCGCCGCAACTGCCGCAGAACTGATGCGTGCGATCCCATTCGATGAGCTCGAACGCCCGGCCGGCGAGGCCGACCAGCGCATCGTCAAGATCGTCGAACAGACTGCGCAAGCCGCGAAATGCCGCGCCGGACGGCGGCTTGGCATTCTCCGGCAGTTCCAGCGCAAAACAATGCGTATGATCGTAGCATCCGATGTAAAGCTCACGCAGCGGCTGTGCGCACAGTTCGCAGGAATCGACCGCGGCCGGGATGCGGATCGCATCACCGTTGTGAATAGTCAGGATCTCGTTGCCGCGAAATGCGAACCACCATGCGGATTGTTCGCGCGCGGCAGGGGCAACGAGGCCGGGAACGAACAGTCCCGGTGTGCCGAACGGCAGTGCAATCGGTTCGGGTGAGCGGGGTCGAGACATCGGGGATGTGGGGACGTTTCCGGGAAGTGGTGGGTGGTACAAGGTTCGAACTTGTGACCCCTGCCGTGTGAAGGCAGTGCTCTACCACTGAGCTAACC
>JBDZVW010000090.1:0-9293 GCA_040255885.1 Betaproteobacteria bacterium | reverse complement strand
ATCTCGGAAGCTTACCGCGACGACTTGTTCGCATCTTCCCGCGCCCGGCGAGGTTCAGCCAAGGCCTCCTTCCACTGCTGGCGCAACTCGCTGAGCTTGCGCCAAACACTTCGCGTGGCTGCTTGTGCCTGCTCCGTGACTTTCGCACCCGTCGTCGGACGCCGCTTGAACACCTCGACCATCCTTTTCAGTTCCGTCTGATACGTGACCGAATGGATCGGCGCCTCGCTGAGCCATGCCAGCAAGTTGACAGACGCGACCTCCACGCTTGATTCAGAATCACGCAGAACCGCCTCCAACCGGCACCACGCTTCGCGCAGACATGCCAGTTCATCTTCGGCGCGCCAACGAAGGTACTCCGCAACCTGATCGGCGCAAAGCCCGTCGATCCGAGTTTGCAGCGTCGATGCCTTTCTCCTGAGTGTATCGCGCAGATTGTCGATCAGACCCTCGACAGACCTCCTTGCCTCGCCTTGCCAATCAAGATAGCTGGGGCTCGTGACATACTTGTCCACAAACCCCTGCACGTTTCGCGACTGCATCTGGCTCAAGATCGGCGCCACCGCACCGAACACGAGCGCGCCCGCGGGGCCGAAGACAAATAACCCTACGGCCGGGCCGACCAAGCCACCCACATGCGCCAGCGCGACTTTGGTACCACCATCCATCAATACCTGCTGCACCGCCTGCTCGCCGGTGATCCGTCCGCCGCGGAACCGCTCATAATTGCGGTACGCGCTGAGAGCTAGTGTGAACAGCGGCACATGAGAGTGATCGACACCAGCGCCGGCGTCCAGCAATTGTCGTGTCAGATGTTCGACGAGCTCGTTGCTGTAGCCGTCCACCACATAAATGTGGTCGGCCCAAGCGGGATGATGGTCAAGTACTTTTCCGGCCATTTCGCTGTTGACAATGACCGGGTACTGAGCACCCCAGTGATCAAAGTGGTGCTGCAGGTAGTCGAAGCTGTCAGTGTCCTTAATCTGCACCTTCACGCCGTCAACCGAAATGTCCCATCCCGGTTCGTTGGACGCCGTGGGGAACTTTACCTGATAGCCGGCGTCGGTCAGTTGCGAGGCCACAAGGCGTTCGGCGACATATCCTTTCAGATCTGCAACTTCACCCGTTCGTGACACCACATCCATCGCCTCAACTTTGTCAGCAAACGCGGCGAAGTCTGCGGCGTTACCAAGATCACCGATATGCGAAAAGTCTGCCGCCTCCATCACTGCCGGGTCGACCGCGAACATGTGCCACAGCACATCCCCAACAGTCAATACCGAGAGCGCGACGGTATCGCGCAGTTCCTTGTCGTCTATGCTTATGATCTTCCCAAGGCGCGACTCGGCCGAACCCGTCAGCGGCCGTTCCATGGCTTCCGCGACAGCGGGCGTATCCGGCATGCCGCGTCGCCAGGCATGTTTTAGCGTCTGCCAGTCCTGCTGGTATTTATGGATGACCTCGCCTGTGAGGTCATTGAAAGGCCGCAGGTCATCCGCCGACCTGAACATGCGCACCATCGCTTGTAAGGCGTTCGGCCCCGCGCACAAGCCGTTCATCGCTAGCAGCGCGATCACCCTCATTGCCACGGCCCGGTTGACGCGCCGCTGCGCGTCTTTCGCCATCCACCAAGCGCCACCGGCTACGAAGGCGATCACGCTAAGCGGATTCGACAGCACCGAAACTAGCGATACGAGTGCCGGGCCGCTGATCAGCGGGATGAATGCCGAGGCTTGGGCGGCAAGGATGTATGCCGAGAAGCCTGCCCAACCGACGCTGGCGCCGAACATCGTAATCCCACCGCCCGCCAGCAGGATCTTACTGATAGCGGCATCGTTCAGCTCGTCAGAGCCGATCGCGCGAAGCAGCGCAGTCCGATCGTCCGCACTAAGATGCTGAATTCTGTCACGTGCCTCGGCAATCAGTCGCTCGCGTCGACCTACCATTGCCGGACCGGTGCTCTCCAGCATCTCGCGCATCAACTCTTCCAGCGTCTGCCGTGCCACGACATCCAGGGTGACGGGCGCCACCGGCACGTCCCCACGCCACGTCTTGGCTTTTAGCTTCTGGAACCAGCCGGGTCCGAGCGATTGCAACAGACGGGCAGTCAGGTCGTCGCACGAGCGCGCAGCAGAGCGTGTGGAAACGCAGGCGCGGGCCGGCAATTCGAACGCTTCGCGCAAGTACATCCACAACGCTAGCCGCAACTGGGCGTCAGTGAAGGCAGATTCCAGCCACTGCCTTGATCGGCTCTGTACGGATTCGGCAATGCTGCGCGCTTCATCACCCGCAAGGGCTGCCACACCCTGCCATTCGTCGGCCTTGCAGCCGGCCCAGCCCTTGAACTCGTCGAACAAAGTCCCGACCCGGTGCCGCAGCGAGGTGTCCTCGAACAAGACGATACAGGTGGCCAGCAGTTGGCGGTCGGCCGCACCGAGTCCAGTTGCTATGTCTGCTGGCTGGATTGTCGCCTGCCGCGGCTGCAACCCTTTCGATTCGTATTTTTCCATCATGGCGTCCTCCTCTATCCCTTGAATCGGTTTGATGTGCCCATTCAAGCCCTTGCCTTCGCTGTCCCGCGCTCCGCGTGGATACGGATGTAAGCTCCGTGACGATCCGCTCCAGCAGCTCAGAGACAGGTTTGTTGTTCAGGTCCTGTGGTCGTGCCAACTGCGGATTGTGCCCGGCTTTTTCTTGCCTCTCGTTCGCCCACGATGTTTTTCAACAGCCCATTGAATCCCTCACGCTAAATGATCGATAAAGAACGCCTATCGGATACCCCGACATTCTGAGTCCCTGATGGGCGGAACACGCCACTCGCGCTGCCGTGACTAGTTGCCTTTTTGATGTCACCAGGCGCGCCCCACTTCAACGCCGGAAAATCCAGAGAATGATGCTGATCACCAGCGAAATGATGATGCTGGTGGTGATCGGAAAATAGAACGAAAAACCCTTACGCTCGATGTGAATGTCGCCCGGCAGATGGCCAAGACCAAGCCTAGTGATCAGTGGCCAGGCAAAGCCCAGCACCACCAGGATCACGCCAAGGGTAATCAGCCACTTTGCCATCTTAGAGGCAGGATTGAGGATCGAGGATTGAGGATTGAGTCAATAATGCGGCGCGCGAAGCGCGCCGGTAACTCTCCCTCAATCCTGATAGCTCAATCCTCAATCCTGCCCTTAGACCTGTGGATTCACCCGCTCGCGGTTCTGTTCCAGCCGGTTCAATGCATTGATGTAGGCTTTCGCCGATGCCGTCACAATATCGGTATCGGCGCCCTGGCCGTTGACAATGCGCCCGTTCTTCGCCAGCCGCACCGTCACTTCGCCCTGCGAATCGGTACCGCTGGTGACGTTGTTCACAGAATAAAGCTGCAGCGCGGCGCCACTGGCGACCATCGATTCGATCGCCTTGAACGACGCATCCACCGCGCCGCTGCCGCGCGCTTCGGCTCGCTTCTCCTTGCCATCCTCCGTCATCACCACGCGCGCGAACGGCTGTTCCCCGGTCTCGCAATGCGCGACCAGTGCCACCAGCCGGTAGCGTTCGTTGAATTCGAGCATGCCTTCATCGCTGACCAGCGCCTGCAGATCCTCGTCGAAGATTTCGTGTTTCTTGTCGGCAAGGTCCTTGAAGCGCGCGAACGCCGCGTTCAGCGCTTCCTCCGATTCGAGCTCGATGCCGAGTTCATGCAGCCGGTTCTTGAACGCATTGCGGCCGGAATGCTTGCCGAGCACCAGCTTGTTGGCAGTCCAGCCCACGTCCTCGGCGCGCATGATCTCGTAGGTCTCGCGGCTCTTCAGCACGCCGTCCTGGTGAATGCCGGCTTCATGCGCGAACGCGTTGGCGCCAACGACCGCCTTGTTCGGCTGCACCGGAAAGCCGGTAATGCCGGCCACCAATCTGCTCGCCGGCACGATATGCGTGGTGTCGATACGAGTGTCGCACGGGAAAATATCCTGGCGCGTGCGCACCGCCATCACGATTTCTTCGAGCGCCGCATTGCCGGCACGCTCGCCGAGCCCGTTCACCGTGCACTCGACCTGGCGCGCGCCAGCAAGCACCGCCGACAGGGAATTCGCAACCGCCAGCCCGAGATCGTTGTGACAGTGCACCGACCACACCACCTTGTCGGCATTCGGAATGCGTTCACGCAGCGTGCCGATCAGCTTGCCGAAGGTTTCCGGCACCGTGTAGCCGACCGTATCCGGAATGTTGATCGTGGTGGCGCCTGCGCCGATCACCGCCTCCAGAATGCGGCACAGGAAATCGATTTCCGAACGGCCTGCGTCTTCCGGCGAGAATTCGATGTTGTCGGTATACTCGCGCGCCCACTTCACCGCCTTCACCGCCTGCTCGATCACCTGCGACGGTTCCATCCGCAGTTTCGCCGCCATGTGAATCGGGCTGGTCGCAATGAAAGTGTGAATGCGCGGCGACACCGCGTCTTTCAGCGCTTCGCCGGCGCGCCGCACGTCCTTCTCACTGGCGCGCGCCAGTCCTGCCACCGAGCAATCCTTTACTGCCGCGGCGACTGCCTTGACCGCCTCGAAATCGCCGTTGCTTGCCGCCGGGAATCCGGCCTCGATCACGTCCACCCGCATTTTTTCCAGGTGGCGCGCGATACGCAGCTTCTCGTCCCGCGTCATCGACGCGCCGGGACTCTGTTCGCCGTCGCGCATCGTCGTGTCGAATATGATCAACTGGTCTTTCATGATGCCCTCCACCGTATCATTTGCCGTCCTGCATCGCATGCAGGCCCTGCGGCCGCGTCTATTCCATCATGCCCGCGCGCGCATACCTCTCGACTCGGCGGCCCGCCGCCTTCTGCCGGTCGCACCCGGCCTTGCGGCCGGGCCCCTGCTCCGCGGCTCAGGCGGCCGCCTCTGTCCCATTATCCCGAACGCATACTTCTCGACTCGGCGACCTGCCGCCTTCTGCCGGTCGCACCCGGCCTTGCGGCCGGGCCCTGCTCCGCGGCTCAGGCGGCTACCTCTACTCCATCATGCGCTGGCCCATGCCCCTCGACCCGGTAGCCTGCCGCCTTCGCCGGTCGCATCCGGCCTTGCGGCCGGGCCCTGCTCCGCGGCTCAGGCGGCTACCTCTATTCCATCATGCGGTGGCCCATGCTCCTCGACTCGGTAGCCTGCCGCCTTCTGCCGGTCGCACCCGGCCTTGCGGCCGGGCCCCTGCTCCGCGGCTCAGGCGGCCGCCTCTGTCCCATTATCCCGAACGCATACTTCTCGACTCGGCGACCTGCCGCCTTCTGCCGGTCGCACCCGGCCTTGCGGCCGGGCCCTGCTCCGCGGCTCAGGCGGCTACCTCTACTCCATCATGCGCTGGCCCATGCCCCTCGACCCGGTAGCCTGCCGCCTTCGCCGGTCGCACCCGGCCTTACGGCCGGGCCCCTGCTCCGCGGCTCAGGCGGCTACTCCAGCGGTTCCTCCGGAGGTGGCATGCGGCGCCGGCGGCGGCGGTCCAATACCCACGTGACATAGCCGGACAGTCCGTAGATGACGAACAGCAGAAACAGAATTTCGGGTAGCCGGCTCGAAAACAGCACCAGTGCCATCACAGCGATCGCGATCAATACCACGACGTTGAACGGCACGCTCTTGCGCAGATTGATGTCCTTGCCACTGTAAAACTTGAGGCTGGTCACCATCGACAGCCCCGCGAATACCGTGATCGCCCACGCCACCCATTTGGCGTCGGCGCCCGCCACGCCGTATTCGTCGAACGCCCACACCATACCGGCGATCAGCGAAGCGGCCGCCGGGCTCGGCAGTCCCTGAAAAAAACGCTTGTCGGCGACTTCGAGCTGCGTGTTGAATCGCGCAAGGCGCAGCGCCGCGCACGCGCAATAGATGAACGCCGCCACCCAGCCCAAGCGGCTGCCGAGCCAGCCGATATGTTCAACGCCCTTGAAGCTGCCAAAACCGTAAAGTGCCCACACATAGGAGACCAGTGCCGGCGCCACACCGAATGACACCATGTCGGAAAGGCTGTCGTATTCGGCGCCGAACGCGCTCTGAGTGCGCGTCATGCGCGCCACCCGGCCGTCCAGCCCGTCAAACACCATCGCCACGAATATCGCGATCGCGGACGGCTGGAAATTGCCGTTCATCGCCTGCACGATCGCATAGAAGCCGGCGAACAGCGCGGCCGTCGTGAACAGGTTCGGCAGCCAGTAAATACCGCGCCGGCGCAGGTTGCCGCGCAGCAGGCCCTTGTTGTGCGGAGGCTGGTACATGGTGGAATAGTAAAGGGTGGCGAATAAAAGATGAAGGATGATACCGCAACCGGCAATTTGACTGTTTTTCCGGCGTGGCAAGGCGTCACGGCGGAACGGCAGCCGTTGTCAATTTTTCCAGGCACTGCTCACCACCCCGTCGGCTGCGCCGCCACACCTCCCCATTCGAGGAGGGGAAAATTCGTGCGTCAATCACGGTACCGTACACTCCGATGCGGACGACGTTTTCCCCTCCTGTTTTTAAGGAGGGGTGCCCGCGAAGGCGGGCGGGGTGGTTCGCGGCGCATGCAAACCGCCATCCGCGCTCAGGGCCGTGGGTCGTGCCTCCCGCTCCGGCGTGTTGCCGCTACTCGCCAGTCCGATGCCTGTTGTCTGTGTCGCGCACCGACGTCTCCAGCTCGGCCAGTATCGTCGAAGTAGCGTGGACCTTGTCGCCAATGGCCGCAACCGGACGGGCGTCGGGAGGCAGATAGACGTCGACTCGCGAACCGAAACGAATGAAGCCGAAGCGCTGCCCGCGTGTCACCCGTTCGCCTTTTTTTACATAGCACAGGATACGCCGCGCAACCAGGCCGGCGACCTGCACGCAGGTGATGTCCGCGCCGTCCGCGGTGCGCAGCCACAGCGCATTGCGCTCGTTTTCCACCGATGCTTTCGCCAGCGCCGCGTTCAAAAACTTGCCGGGGTGATACCAGGCGTCGCGCACTTCACCGTCCACCGGGCTGCGGTTCGAATGCACGTTGAATACGTTCATGAACACGCTGATCCTGAGCGCGTCACGCTCGAGCCATGGATCGCGCGCGCGCTCCACCGCCATCACCCGGCCGTCGGCCGGCGCCAGCACCGCGCGCTGATCATCCGGTATGCGGCGCGGCGGATCACGAAAGAATTGCAGAACGAACAACGCGAGCAGCCACAACGGCCACGCCCAGGCGAAGCCGGCGCCTGCCTGCACCAGCACCGCGACGATCACTGCTGCCGCAATGAACGGCCAGCCCTCGCGCGCGATGATCGGATGCGGATAGGACATGCAGGATTGAGGATTGAGCGATCAGGATTGAGGGAAAGTTTCCGGCGCGCACCGCGCGCCGCATTATCTACTCGATCCTCAATCCTCGATCCTCACTCCTAGTTCTTGGATTGATCGACCAGCCGATTCTTCCTGATCCACGGCATCATGTCGCGCAGCTTGCCGCCGACGACTTCGACCGGATGACTCGCAGCGTTGCGCCGCATTGCCTTCAGCACCGGCGCGCCGGCGCGATTTTCGAGGATGAATTCCTTCGCGAACTGGCCGTCCTGGATTTCCTTCAGGATCTTGCGCATCTCGTTGCGCGTGCGGTCGTCGACGATGCGCGGACCGCGGGTGAAGTCGCCGTATTCGGCGGTATTCGAAATCGAGTAGCGCATGTTGGCGATGCCGCCTTCGTAGATCAGGTCGACGATCAGCTTCATCTCGTGCAGACATTCGAAATAGGCCATTTCCGGCGCATAACCCGCTTCGACCAGCGTCTCGAAGCCGGCCTGCATCAGTGCCGTCACGCCGCCGCACAGCACCGCCTGTTCGCCGAACAGGTCGGTCTCGGTTTCCTCGCGGAAGGTGGTTTCGATGACGCCGGCACGTGCGGCACCGATCGCCGCCGCGTACGACAGCGCCAGATCGCGCGCCTTCTTGCCGGGATTCTGATACACCGCGATCAATGACGGCACGCCGCCGCCCTGAACGTAGGTCGAGCGCACCAGGTGGCCGGGACCCTTGGGCGCGATCATGATCACGTCGAGATCGGCGCGCGGCTCGATCTGCTTGAAATGGATGTTGAAGCCGTGCGCAAACGCCAGTGCCGCACCCTTCTTGAGGTTGGGCTCGATCTCGTTCTTGTAAATCTCGGCGTGGTGCTCGTCGGGCAGCAGGATCATCACCAGGTCGGCACCCTTCACCGCGTCGCCGATTTCCTTCACCGCCAATTTGCTTTTCTTCGCCTTGTCCCAGGACGAGCCGCCCTTGCGCACGCCGACCGTCACCTTGACGCCGGAGTCCTGCAGATTGAGCGCATGCGCATGTCCCTGCGAACCGTAGCCGATGATGGTGACCTTGCTGCGCTTGATCAGCGATAGGTCGGCGTCCTTGTCATAGTAGATTTTCATGATTCCCTCTCTTTTTGAAAGACGTGAGGGGTGAGGCGTGAGGAGTGAGGCGTTATCCGCGAACATCCGGACTCCTCACACCTTACTCCTCACTCCTCACTAGATTCTCAGCACCCGATCCCCGCGGCCGATGCCGGACGCGCCAGTGCGCACGGTTTCAAGAATCGCGGCGCGGTCGATCGCATCGAGAAACGCATCCAGCTTGGAGCCGGTGCCGGTCAGCTCGATCGTGTAATCCTTGTCGGTGACGTCGATGATGCGGCCGCGGAAGATGTCGGCCATGCGCTTCATTTCCTCGCGATCCTTGCCGATCGCACGCACCTTGACCAGCATCAGCTCGCGCTCGATGTGATCGCCCTCGGACAGATCGACCACCTTGACCACGTCGACCAGCTTGTTGAGCTGCTTGTTGATCTGCTCCACCACTTCCTCGGAGCCGTGCGTGACGATCGTCATGCGCGACAGTGTCGGATCCTCGGTCGGTGCAACGGTGAGCGATTCAATGTTGTAGCCGCGCGCGGAAAACAGGCCGGAGACGCGCGACAGCGCGCCCGCCTCGTTTTCGAGCAATGCAGAAATGATGTGCCGCATGACAATCTTCTTCGAGTTCTTGAGTCGGTCAGACCAGAATCATTTCGGACAGCCCCTTGCCGCCCGGCACCATCGGAAACACGTTCTCGGTCTGGTCAGTGATGAAATCCATGAACACCAGCTCGTCCTTGCGCGCGAATGCTTCCTTCAGCGCCGCCTCGACGTCACCCGGCTTCTCGATGCGCATGCCGACGTGGCCATACGACTCGGCGAGCGTGACGAAATCCGGCAGCGCGTCCATGTACGACTCGGCATAGCGATGGCCGTGGAAGAATTCCTGCCATTGCCGCACCATCCCCATGT
>JBDZVW010000437.1:0-2487 GCA_040255885.1 Betaproteobacteria bacterium | reverse complement strand
ACAGAAAACCGCCGAAGCGCTGGCGATGGGCGGGCCGGAGAAGCTTGCGAAGCGCAAGGCGCAGGGCGTGCTCAACGCGCGCGAGCGCATTGAGCACCTGGTCGATGACGGCAGCTTCATCGAGTCCGGCCTGTTCGCGCGCAGCCATCGTCCCGAGATGCGTGACCGTACGCCGGCCGACGGCAAGGTCGCCGGCTTCGCGCGCATCGACGGCCGTGAAGTGGCGCTGGTAGCGAACGACTTCACGGTGCTCGGCGCTTCGTCGAGCATCATCAACATGAAGAAGATCAAGCACGTGAAGCAGGTCGCGAACAAGCGCGGCCTGCCGCTGGTGCTGCTGGGTGAATCGTCCGGCGCGCGCATGCCGGACCGCATGGGCGCTTCCGGCCGCGCGATCATCGCGCAGGATCCGACCGAGTACCAGCGCCTGCGCGAATCGCCGTGGGTCTCCGCGCTGCTCGGCCCGTGCTACGGCTCGTCGACCTGGTATGCGGCGATGTCGGACTTCGTCGTGATGCGCAAGGGCGCGACGATGGCGATCGCGAGCTCCAACGTCACGTCGATCGCGATCAACAAACCGGTTGGCGCCGAAGAGCTGGGCGGCTGGAAGCTGCTGACCGGTGTCTCGGGACTGGTCGATCTGGCGGTCGACACCGACGAGCAGGCGCTCGACGCGATCCGGAAATTCCTGTCGTATCTGCCGAGCCACCACAACGAGCCACCGCCGCAGCGACCGGTGCCGCCCGGCTCGGACGATGCGTGCCGCGGCATCCTCGACATCCTGCCCGAGTCGCGCAACCAGGTTTACGACGTGCGCAAGATCATTGCCGCGGTCGCCGACACGGATTCAAGTTTCGAGCTCAAGGCGCGCTACGGACGGTCGGTGGCGACGGTGCTGGCGCGGCTCGACGGCAAGAGCGTCGGATTCATCGGCAGCAACCCGATGTACAAGGGCGGCGCGCTCGACGTCGATGCCTGCCAGAAGATCACCAGTTTCATGGTGCTGTGCGACTCGTTCAATATCCCACTGGTGTTCCTGGTCGACGTGCCGGGTTTCCTGATCGGCGTCGAAGGCGAGCAGCGCGGCGCGCCGGGCAAGGTGATCAACTGGATGAACGCGCTGACGCTGGTGACCGTGCCCAAGCTCACCATCATCATGCGCAAGAGCTACGGCCAGGCCTACATCAACATGGGCGGTGGCAGAAACGCCGACGAGGTCGCGTGCTGGCCCACCGCCGACCTCGGTTTCATGGACCCGGCGGTGAGCGTGAACGTGCTCTACGGCGTCAAACGCGAGGATGACCCGGAGCGTTTCGCGCAATTGATCGAGGAAGTGCAGCGCGACACGTCGGCGTGGACGCTCGCGGAACTGTATGAAGCACAGAACGTGATCGATCCGCGCGACACGCGCGACTATCTGATCCGCACGCTCGAGGTGCATTGCATGCGGCTGAAGCGCGGCGTCGGCGAGCATCTGTTGCGGAATTGGCCGACGAGTTATTGAAGCAATCGAAGATGATAAGTGGGCGCAACCCCGAAGGGTTGCACCCGGTTCCGCCAGGAGGAGGAGGGCTAGCGGAACGTGGCTGAAACAGTGGAACTTACTTCGGGCAACCCGGGGTGCTCGGATCCTGCTTGCATTGTTCCGGGGTCGGCTTGCCCTGATTGGTCGCGCCGTTGTGGCTGCTCATCGAGCCGGCCATCGCCGCACCGCTCGCTACTGCAAAAGCGCCCGAAACCAGCATCGCCAGAAGAGCCTTGCTGATGGAAGTCTTCATGAGATATCTCCCAAAGTTGGTTGAACAACATCGCACCCGTTTCGGATACGCGTGGCACATATCGCAATGGTTGTGCCAGCCATTTGGCAGACAAAAATAATTTTTTAAAAACACGGCGTTATGTGGATGTTGATACCGGCGAAGCATACACTTCGCACGCGCTGGTTGTTGTCCAAGGACGACAGCGGCTGCTGCGTTCAACGCTAATTTATTGATTCGATATGCAATAGGGTTGTCGTTCGGCAACGACAACGAATGCCGCGGCGGACGAACCGGGTGACGCTGTCGGCATCGTGCGATCGTCGCCGCCAAAAACTGCTCCGCGCCGCCCGCGCGTCGGCACGAACGTGCGTCTGCATCAGTGATGCGGCGGCCGATGAAGTCGCCGCCCGGTGACCGGCATATCGGTCCGGTGCCGCGCGAACATCAGCGCGGCGTCATTCGCTGCCGTGCAATTTCTGCAGTTCGCGGATTGCGGCGTTGCGCGAATCGACGACGAGCTGGCGACCGATTTTTTCGGCCGCCGCGGCATCGCCGTCGCGGATCGCCTTCGTCACCAGCTGCCAGTTATGGGCGGACTGCTTGCGGCGTTGCGGCGTCGACAGTCCGAGCCGTGTATAGCGCAATGTCTGCAGCGCGAGGGAACTCATGATCGTCGTCAGCCGCTTGTTGCCGGACGATGCGGTCATCAGGCTGCTGAGCTTGAACG
>JBDZVW010000436.1:0-2491 GCA_040255885.1 Betaproteobacteria bacterium | reverse complement strand
CTCGATGCGCGGCTCGCCGCCGCGCACGGCCGCTATGCAATGCTGGATTTCTACGCGGACTGGTGCGTTTCGTGCAAGGAGATGGAGCGTTTTACGTTCAGCGATCCGCGGGTGCAGGCGCGGCTGGCGAATGCGGTACTGCTGCAGGCTGACGTGACTGCCAACAATGCCGACGACAAGGCGCTGCTTGCGCGCTTTCGGCTGTTCGGTCCGCCGGGCATCATCTTCTTCGATCAGAATGGCAACGAAGTGAAACCGCGCGTGATCGGCTTCCAGTCGGCGGACCAGTTCCTGGCGTCGCTGGACAAGGCCATGCGGCAGTGAGTGACGCGTGGGTAAAAGCGATAACCGCAGAGGCGCAGAGACGCAGAGGAAACGCAGAGAAAAGCAATAAACGCAAAGGCGCGAAGGCGCAAAGAAAAGCCGCAAAAAACTTCTTATTTAAATCTGGTTTTCCTTTGCATCCCTTTGCGCCTTCGCGCCTTCGCGCCTTTGCGATTGCAGTTGTTTTGTGATTCGATTTTTCCTGGTGCGCTTGATGCCTTGGTGGTTGTCGCTTTTGCTTTTCCCGTCTTCGCAGTAAATTAAGTCATCATCATTGGGAAACCGTCGTGGCTACCGTGATCAAAGAGGCAGACCTGATTCAAAGCGTCGCTGACGCCTTGCAATACATTGCCTGCTACCATCCGCCCGATTTCGTTCGGGCACTGGCGGCCGCGTACGAGTTCGAGAAATCGCCTGCCGCGCGCGATGCGATTGCGCAGATCCTTGTCAACTCGCGGCTGTGCGCAGAGGGCGGCCGTCCGATATGCCAGGATACCGGTGTGGTGAATGTTTTCCTGGAAATCGGCATGAACGTGCGCTGGGATGCGGCGCATGATGTCGAAACCATGATCAACGAAGGCGTGCGCCGTGCGTGGACCGATGCGCACAATCCGCTGCGGGCGTCGATCGTCGACGATCCGATCGGCATGCGGCGCAATACCGGCGACAACACGCCGGCGGTGATCCATACCCGCATCGTTGCCGGCGACAGGCTCTCGCTGACGGTGGCCGCGAAGGGCGGCGGGTCGGAAAACAAGGCGCAGTTCGCAGTGCTCAATCCGGCTGACAGCGCTGCCGACTGGGTGGTGGAGACGGTGCCGAAGCTCGGCGCCGGATGGTGTCCGCCGGGCATGCTCGGCATCGGCATTGGCGGCAGCGCCGAGAAGGCGATGCAGCTGGCGAAGGAAGCGCTGATGGAGCCGATCGACCTGCCGCAGCTCGCGGCACGCGGTCCGCGCACGCGAGTCGAGGAACTGCGGCTCGATATTTACAACCGCATCAACGCGCTCGGCATCGGCGCCCAGGGGCTGGGCGGTTTGACCACGGTGCTGGACGTGAAAATCCGCGATTATCCGACGCATGCCGCATCGTTGCCGGTGGCGCTGATTCCGAACTGCGCCGCCACCCGCCATCTGCATTTCACGCTCGACGGCAGCGGCCCGGCACGGTTCGATCCGCCGCGTGCCGAAGATTGGCCCGACGTCGCGTGGACGCCTGGTGCCGATGCGGTGCGCGTCGACCTGTCGCAGGTGACGCCGGCGATGGTGCGGCAATGGCACCCGGGTCAGAGGCTGCTGCTGTCCGGCCGCATCCTGACCGGACGCGACGCCGCGCACAAGCGCATTCGCGACCGGCTGGCGCGTGGCGAAGGTCTGCCGTCCGGCGTCGAGTTCCGCAACCGTTTCATTTATTACGTCGGGCCGGTGGATCCGGTCGCCGGCGAAGCGGTGGGCCCCGCGGGTCCGACCACGTCGACGCGCATGGACGGTTTCACCGAAATGATGCTGGGTGAAACGGGATTGCTCGGCATGATCGGCAAGGCCGAACGCGGCCCGCAGGCGATCGACGCAATCCGCCGTCACGGTGCGGTTTATCTGATTGCGGTTGGCGGTGCCGCGTACCTGGTGTCGCGCGCGATCCGCGAGGCGCGCATCGTCGCATTCGAGGATCTGGGCATGGAAGCCATTCGCGAGTTCACGGTCGAGGACATGCCGGTGACGGTGGCGGTGAGTACGGACGGGCAGTCAGTCCACACCAGCGGACCGGCCGTATGGCGCGGCCGCTTCAAGCGCATTGCGATAACGGCGGGCGGTTGAGAACGGTCTCGGCACAAAAAAGGACTTTCACCACGGAGACACAGAGGCGCAGAGAGATTCTTTTATTTCGGATACTGCTTTTTCCTTGCGCCTTGGCGGTTGAAGTTTTTGCTTTTCTTCGTGCCTCTGTGTCTCTGTGGTGGGGTCTGTACGCTTACCGCCGCAGCACGCACTTGTCGTACAGACCCTGCAGCGCGCCGCCCGGGTCGTATTTCTGCTTTAATGCGTCGTACGCGGCCTTGTCGTAGTTTTCCCAGAACTCGTCCGGCTCGTAATAGGAATCGGAGTAGAGCGACTTGATGCCGCCGAGTTCGGCGACCTTGCGCTCGATCTTGCGGTTGTGGAAGCCG
>JBDZVW010000435.1:0-2494 GCA_040255885.1 Betaproteobacteria bacterium | reverse complement strand
CCGCATCGAAGATGCGCAAGGCGCAGGACCGCATGCGCGCGGCGCGTCCCTACGGCGAAAAGATCCGCAACATCGCGGCGCACGTCAGCCACGCCAGTCCGGAATACCGTCACCCGTTTTTGATCGAGCGCGATACGGTGAAGCGCATCGGCATCATCGTGATCACGTCCGACAAGGGGCTGTGCGGCGGACTGAACACCAACGTGCTGCGCTTCGCGCTCAGCAAGATCCGGGAATGGGAAGCACGCGGCGAAGAAGTGGAGGTATGCTGCATCGGTTCCAAGGGCGCGCAGTTCATGACCCGCATCGGTGCGCAGATCACGTCGCAGATCACCGGCCTCGGCGATACGCCGCAACTTGAAAAGCTGATCGGCGCGGTGAAGGCGATGACTGACGGCTATATCGCCGATCGCTTCGATGCGGTGCACATGTTCTACACCCGCTTCATCAATACGATGAAGCAGGAAGCTATATCGGAGCAATTGTTGCCGCTTTCCGGAAAACAGCTCGGCACGCCACAGGGTCTGTGGGACTACATCTATGAGCCCGAGGCCGAAACGGTGCTGGACGAGGTGCTGCGGCGCTACATCGAAGCACTGGTGTACCAGGCGGTGGCGGAAAACATGGCGTCGGAACAGAGTGCGCGCATGGTCGCGATGAAGGCCGCGTCCGACAACGCCGGCAATGTGATCGACGAGCTGACGCTGATCTACAACAAGACGCGCCAGGCCGGTATCACCAAGGAACTGTCCGAAATCGTCGGCGGTGCGGCGGCGGTTTAATCGAGAGATACGGAAGGTGGCGATGCGCCGCCTCCGCAGTGAAAAGTTTTAGCTTTCTGGGAAACGATAATGAGCCAGGGAAAAATTGTTCAGATCATCGGCGCCGTGGTTGACGTCGAATTTCCGCGCGAGCACCTGCCGAAGGTGTACGAGGCGCTCAAGCTGGAGAAGCAGGACCTCACGCTCGAAGTGCAGCAGCAGCTCGGCGACGGCGTGGTGCGCACCATCGCGCTCGGCTCCAGCGACGGCCTGCAGCGCGGCATGGACGTGATCAATACCGGTGCGCCGATTTCGGTGCCGGTCGGCCCGCAGACACTGGGCCGCATCATGGACGTGCTGGGCCGGCCGGTGGACGAGCGTGGGCCTGTCAGCTCGGAAAAAATCATGTCGATCCACCGCGAGGCGCCGGCGTTCGACGAGTTGTCCGCGAGCACCGAGCTGCTGGAGACCGGCATCAAGGTGATCGATCTGATCTGTCCGTTCGCGAAGGGCGGCAAAGTCGGCCTGTTCGGCGGTGCCGGCGTCGGCAAGACCGTCAACATGCTGGAACTGATCAACAACATCGCGAAGGAGCACGGCGGCCTGTCGGTGTTCGCCGGCGTCGGCGAGCGCACCCGCGAAGGCAACGACTTCTATCACGAAATGGCGGAATCCGGCGTGATCAAGCTCGACAACCTGCCGGAATCCAAGGTCGCGATGGTTTACGGCCAGATGAATGAGCCGCCGGGCAACCGCCTGCGCGTCGCGCTGACCGGCCTGACGATGGCCGAGTATTTCCGCGATGAAGGCCGCGACGTGCTGCTGTTCATCGACAACATTTACCGCTTCACGCTGGCCGGCACCGAAGTGTCGGCACTGCTCGGCCGCATGCCGTCGGCGGTGGGCTATCAGCCGACGCTGGCCGAGGAAATGGGCCGGCTGCAGGAGCGCATCACGTCGACCAAATCCGGATCGATCACGTCGATCCAGGCGGTGTACGTGCCGGCCGACGACCTCACCGACCCGTCGCCTGCGACCACGTTCGGCCACCTCGACGCGACCGTGGTGCTGTCGCGCGACATCGCTTCGCTCGGCATCTATCCGGCGGTCGACCCGCTCGACTCGACGTCGCGCCAGCTCGATCCGCTGGTGGTTGGCGAAGAACATTACCAGGTCGCGCGCGCGGTGCAGGCGACGCTGCAGCGCTACAAGGAATTGCGCGACATCATCGCGATTCTCGGCATGGACGAACTGTCGCCGGAAGACAAGCTGGCAGTGGCGCGCGCGCGCAAGATCCAGCGCTTTCTGTCGCAGCCGTTCTTCGTCGCCGAGGTGTTCACTGGTGCACCGGGCAAGTACGTATCGCTCAGGGATTCGATCAAGGGCTTCAAGGGCATCGTTGACGGCGAATACGACCATCTGCCGGAACAGGCGTTTTACATGGTCGGCACCATCGACGAAGCGGTCGAAAAAGCCAAGACCCTGCAATAACGGAGAGCGCTGATGGCAGCGGTGATACATGTCGACGTGGTGAGTGCGGAAGAGTCGATCTTTTCCGGTGAGGCGGAGTTTGTCGCGGCGCCGGGCGAAGAAGGCGAGCTCGGCATCCATCCGCATCACACGCCGCTGCTCACCCGCATCAAGCCGGGGGCGGTACGTGTCAAGGTGCCGCAGCAGGAGCAGGAAGAGCTGGTGTGGGTGTCCGGCGGCATTCTCGAAATACAGCCGGACGT
>JBDZVW010000434.1:0-2506 GCA_040255885.1 Betaproteobacteria bacterium | reverse complement strand
TCGACGCCGCGAAGCGCACTGCCCGCATGCGGCGGCCGGCGACACCGGCTGCCACGGGGAAATCAGCCGTCAGAAACGCCGGCTGTACTGGATGCCTATATTATCGGAGCGGCTGTCATAGCTGCCGACCAGGCTGCCGGCCCCGGGCGCGCTCTGGTCGACCGACGCATCGCGCACGAAGATATGCGCGTAGCCGACATCGATCACATCCCGCGGCGTGAGCCGGTACTGTGCGCCCAGCGCCACCCAGTAGCGATCCGCGTCCGGAACACGTGCCGTACGGTACTGATCGTCGGTCGGCGATTGATCGTAGGCAACCCCGAAGCGCCAGGTCCAGCGGCTGTCGTAGTGATAGTTCGCGCCCGCCCCGATGCGCCAGGTATCGCTCCAGTTCTCCTGGGTGTCGCTGAGCACCACGCCGTTGTCGCGCACCACCTTCAATTCATGAAAACTGCTCCAGCCCGTCCACGACAGGTCCGCCATGATGTCCCATCTGGGATTGAGCTTGTGGAACAGCGACAGCGATGCCGACGGCGGCAGCTTGAGATCGGCCGTCACCGGACCGTTCGCGACCCCTGCCGAAGCCGTGGGTGACAGTCCGAAAGCTGCCGGCACATCCGAGAACGACACGTTGCCGGAAATCGTGTAGCGGATCGCCGAGCGGTACGCGAGCCCGATCCGGGTATCGGGATTCACATTGAACATCGCGCCGAGATTGAAGCCCCAGGCGGTGTCGTTGCCGTCCAGCTTGACGGTGCCGGACTGACCCGCGCCGACCAGCGGAAACAGCGGTGTCCCGAACGCCAGCGCACTGTAGTCCACCGCATTGGTCAGCTCGGCCTTTGCGTACTGGTAATTGATACCGGCGCCGATCGTCACCGTGTCGTTGAGCTTGAAGGCGATGCTGGGATTCAGATTGTAAGTCGTCAGCGACGATTTGATTGCCTGAAAGCGTCCCATCCAGTCGCTGTCGTACTCGGTGACCAGCCCGAACGGCGCGTTCAGCCCGACGCCGAGCCACAGGCGCGGATTGACCTGGTATGAAAGATATCCGCTCGGCACCAGCGCCGGGCCTTCGGCGTCGCCGCCGTTGCCGCCCAGCGGCTGCAACGGTGCGGCAATCGATCCGGTATTGTTGAACTTCGCGGACGGGACGACGAGGTCGCCGGCAATCGCGAATTGCGTGCCGGGAAGATTGCTCATGCCCGCCGGGTTGAAGAAGATCGTGCTGGCATCCCCGGCCACCGCACCGGCACCGGCAAATGCATTGCCGAGGCCGCTGGCATTCTGCTCCTGCAGCGCGAATCCGGACGCAAGCGCCGCTGCCGGCGATGCTGAAAGGGTGCAGACAATGACAGACGAAGCGAACTTTCTGAAAGCGCACATCGTTACTCCCCCTTTGTCGGTGAACCCAAAACGCGAAGTCTGCAGCAACGGCGCCGACGCGTCACGCCACATTATCCCCCTATTTCCGGCCCTTTATTCGGGCTACGTTCGCGTCTCCGATCACGTATGTCTCCGCCAGCCGAGGCTATTGCTGTGCCCCGACGATACGCGGTCGGCGCCCGGCGTCAACCGCAACATAGGTCAGCGTCGCCTCGGTCACCTTCACGCATTCCGGATGAACCGGATTGCGCTGCGCATAGACCTCGACGTTGACCGTGATCGACGTGCGCCCGACGCGCTCCACCTCGGCGTAGAAGCTCACGACGTCGCCGATGAAAACCGGCTGCTTGAACTGGAACGAATTGACCGCAACCGTCGCCACCCGGCCCTTCGCCGCCCGCACCGCCGGAATGCTGCCGGCGACGTCGACCTGCGACATGATCCAGCCGCCGAAAATGTCGCCGGACTGATTCGCGTTCGCCGGCATCGGCACCACGCGGAGAACTGGCTCTTTGTTTACGGGCAATGCAACTTCGGATTGTCGTTCTTGATCCGTCATTGTTTCCTCTTCATGGTGAGGAGTGAGGCGTGAGGAGTGAGGAGTTGAAGTTTCCGGCGCACATCGCGCGCCGCATAATTTACTCCTGACACCTCACTCCTCACCGCCCATAAATGCGCTTCACGCCGTCGCCGAAATACTCCATCACCCGCGCGCGCCGCACTTTCAGCGTCGGCGTCAGCAGGCCGTTGTCCATCGACCACGGCTCGAGCGACGCCGCCGCGCGGTGCACCTGCGCATAGCCGGGAAATTCGGTGATCTGGCGCGCGATGCGCTCGACGATCAGCTTTTCCGCCGGCTGGCTTGCGCACAGATCCGGTCCCGGCGCGTCGATGCCGTGCGCCGCCGCGAGCCGCTGCCACTCGTCGGCGTTCAGCACCGTGAGCGCGCCCAGAAATGGCCGGCCTTCGCCGATCACCACCACCTGCTCGAACAGCGGGTCGCGCAGGATGGCCGTTTCCATGTCGCCGGGCGGCACTTTCTCGCCGGTCGACAGCACGATGATCTCCTTCAGGCGGCCGGTGATGAACACGTGGCCGGCATCGTCGATGTGCGCGGTAT